>JAGWBW010000076.1:17219-30878 GCA_021295695.1 Candidatus Latescibacterota bacterium | reverse complement strand
TGATAATAAGCCCCCACATCAGCCGAAACCGTGTATTTGAGACCGAGAATCGTACCATCGTTTTTGACCGCGAGTTCGACATCCCCGGTCTGATCGCGTCCGTGAATCGTGTGCAAAAAGTTCTCACGACGGCCTTCTATCCACTTGACGGGCTGCACGAGATATTTCGCCATATGCCCGAGCAGGGCTTCTTCGGCATACACATTGAGTTTGCAACCAAAGCCACCGCCCACTTCGGGCGCGATAACGCGCACATGATTTTCGGCCATATTGAGCATAACTGATATTTGCGTGCGCAAAAGATGGGGAATTTGCGTGGATGACCACAAGTTAAGCTGGTCTTTGCCAGGCAGATATTGGGCAACCACACCCCGCGTCTCCATTGGGTTGGGAACCAGACGTTGATGATCAATCCGCTGGCTAACGACATGATCGGCTTCGGCAAAAGCCGCATCCACATCGCCCCCGGCAATGCTCCAGGTAAAAGCCATATTATCGTCCCAATCTTCGTGGATAATAGGCGCATCATCGGCAAAAGCCGCATCAGCCGAATTGATAGCATCGAGAGGTTCATAATCGACCTCAATCAAATCCAGTGCATCCTGGGCAATGTACGCATCAGTCGCTGCAACAGCGACGACGGGTTCGCCAACAAAACGCACCTTTCCAGTTGCAAGCACGGGATGGTGAGGCACCTTAATACCGGGAAACCCGTCCGGATCTGTAGCCGCACAGGGTATTCCACCAATGACGTCTTTGACATCTTCGCCAGTGACAACAGACTTGACACCGGATAAATTTTGAGCCGCATCGGTATTAATACCATTGATACGCGCATGAGCATAAGGGCTTCGCAAAATCGCGACATGCAACAAATTGGGCAGCCTAATGTCATCGACATAATGTGCAAGGCCCTGAATCAATCGGGGATCTTCGCGGCGCTTAATACGGGCGCCAACAGATTTGCTAACAGGCATGGGGCGCCTCCTATGTGGTCATTTTTTTCGATGCGTATTGAACCGCATCGACAATGTGTTGATACCCTGTACAGCGGCACAAATTGCCTTCTATACCGCGACGAATATCGGCTTCGCTGGGTTTGGGATTGCGTTCTAAAAGCTGGTGCGCGGCAATAATCATGCCCGGGGTGCAAAAACCGCATTGCAATCCGTGACATTCCCAGAAGCCTTCCTGAATAGGGTGCAATTCACCATTTTGAGCCAGGCCCTCAATGGTAGTAATTTCAGCACCATTGGCTTGCACTGCCAAAACCGTACACGATTTGACAGCATCTCCATTGAGCATCACACTGCACGCACCACAAAGGCTGGTCTCACAGCCCACATGCGTACCAGTAAGCCCGACGACATCGCGTAAAAAATGCACGAGCAACATCCGCGGTTCCACGTCGTAGCTTTGATGCTCCCCGTTCACAGTGACTTCAATTTTCACGCAAGCCTCCTTTGAAAAGGGGGGAAGAAAAAATAGACTTACACTCTGTCGCAAGATATGGCGCATGAGAACGCGATGCAAATAGTTTCTATAACGCACAGGTGAACCATCTTGGGATACGACCCGTTTTACACTGCGCCATCGCTTCATTAATTTATTTTTTTTCTTTATCTAATTTTTCAAGGGCTTTGCGGGCAGATTCTTGTTTGGGCCTCCACTTGAGAGCAGTTTGGAACGCTTCGCGAGCCTTCTGGATTTCGTTTTGATGAAGATAAATTTGGCCCATCCGGTTATATGCGTTACCTCTTGTTCGGTCTGAACCTGGTGGTAGAATTTGCAGACATTCTTTGAAATATTCAAGACCGAGGTCAAGTCTGTCTCCAGATTCTGCAGATCGGCGTCCTAACGTGTATAATGATCTCCATTTACGTCCTTGAAATATTATTATCTTTTCAAATGATGAAATAGTTGTATCGCGCCTTACCGATAGGGAATCGACCGTTATCTGGAGACATTGTTCCGCAGCGCGATATGCTCGGTCAAGTTTTTTGAGACTCAAAAAATATGAACTGAGCGTGTTTAAGGCACGACTGGAAAAAGGGTGTTGCTGCACATAAGATTCGAGCAACTCAACGGCTTCTTCACGACGTTCTGTTCGACTGAGATACCCACTAAGCTGTAAAACGAGCAAGTCATTGGACGGGTCTTTTTTTAACGCGGATCTCAATTCTCGTTCGGCTTTATCCCACTCATCCTTGCTGCCATAAATTTGAGATTGTGCTAAATGCCCTCTGATGGGATCGCGCATCTTAATCTGATCAACCTGATTTTGGGCTTCTTTTTTCTTTCCCCCCAAAATACCCGGTGCATTGAGGTGATATCCTATCAAGTAAAACCGTGCTTGAATGTGATCCGGGTCTAAAGCAAGAGCTTTTTCAGCAGCTTTTCTTGCATTGCGGGCGTGTCCAGGTTTTCTGAAAATGCTGGCTTTGATTGCTTTTTGACCATACATTTGCGCCAGCCAATAATAATAATCGGCATTGGGGGGACTGAATTTAGCGGCTTTCTTAAAATGGTCAAAAGCATCATCTACTCTGCCGTCCCAAGCTGCTACTCGACCCAGAAGAAAGTGTATCTGGTCTTTATCAGACGATGTTTTTAAGAGCGTTTGTAAATGCGCCTCTGCTTTCTCATAGTGCCCGGTAATAAATGCGTCGAAAACCTGGCGCAACGACGCATCAGCCTTTCCCGCCGAGGGCAGAATCCATAAAGCCAGAATGAAATATCTCAAACGTATCATTTTTAATCCCTTATACGTCATGTGTGACTTACATGATCAGTGGTCAGTTGCACTGTCATTCTGAGCGGAGCGTAGCGGAGTCGAAGGAGCGGGGTACAACTGGCCGCTTCTCAGGCCAGTTCATCTGCTGCCTGAACGGTGTGCCTGGGTAAAAGATGCTTCGTCAGCCTATCGGCTTCCTCAGCATGACATAGCGTAGTAGCACATTCACTTTTGAAGTCACACATCGCGTATCCCTTATATAAGAAGGAAAACTATGAAAACACTTTACTACGTCGCCGACCCCATGTGTTCCTGGTGCTGGGGATTTCAGCCAGTGCTCGAAAAAGTAAAAGAAGCCGTCCCCGAAGAATTATCACCCGTATATATCATGGGAGGATTGGCGCGCGACACCGATGACCTCATGCCCGATGCGATGCAGGCGCATATCCAGCGCGCATGGCGTGAAGTCGCAGCCATAACAGGCGCGAGTTTTAACTGGGACTTTTGGGAAAAATGCAAACCGCGGCGATGCACATATCCATCTTGCAGGGCATTTTATGCGGCTCAAAATCAAGGAGAAGGAATAGCGATGTTCGACGCGATTCAACGCGCCTATTATCGTGAAGCGCGCAATCCATCCGATACAGAAGTCCTCGTCGCATTGGCGGGTGAAATCGGATTAGACACACAGCGATTTGCGCGCGATCTATCCTCACCCGAAATTGAACAGCAGATGCAGGATGGATTTAACATCAGACGATCGATGAATGCCAACCAGTTTCCAAGTCTCGTCGTAAGAAACAACGCGTCCGTAACCTTTATCACCCGGGGGTATAACGATGCGGAAACCGTATTGGCGTATTTGCGAGCAGCACTGAGGTAGATCGCTAACCTATTCCCAGAGCCTGGGGACATCGAGTTCAAAATTGGGCAACAGGGGATCGCCTGAGATGGTTTTCGGATCGGACAGACAAACGACCTCTTCATCTGGACGATAGACATAAACATTTCGCTCTCTCGGATCGATGAGCCAGCCGAGTTGCGCGCCATTATCTATATATTCCTGCATCTTATCTTTTATCGTCTCAAGGCGATCCGTACGAGAAAGCAGTTCGACGACAAAATCGGGACAAACTGGAACGAACTCCTCCTGTTCATCTTCTGAAAGCACCTCCCACCGCTCTTTTCGAATCCACGCCAGATCGGGAGCACGCACAGCGCCATTGGGAAGCGTAAAACCCGCGGACGAATCAAATCCAAAACCCGTTTCATCAGATTGCATCCAAACACCAAATTGACCAATAAGTGTAAAATTGCGCTGTCCAGATTTGCTCCCCGTTGGCGGCATAATAATCACACCGCCTTCGCAAGTGAGTTCCATTCTCAGGTCGGGATTGGCCTGGCAAAATTCAAGAAACTCATGCCTGTCCATGTGCAATACAGGCCTGAAATGAAGCGTAAGAGCATCCTGGTCTGTTTGTAATGCAACCGCACTCATGGAAAATCCTCCAAATAAGAAAGATTGGACATGCAAGTTCTAAAAAAATACTCACAATCAAATTTTTGTGCAACCCGATAAGCGCGTATTTCTCGTACATTTACAGAGCAGCGAACATCGCCTTGACATCCATAAGAAGTTTTGAAATATTAAAGCCCAATATATCTGCAACCAAAACGGGAAGGAGAGCACAGAAATGGCCGACCAGAACATACCAACACAAGATCAACAAAACGAATTGTTATTCATGCAACTGGTCATGATGTTTCAGGGCATGGCATTGCAAAACCTGGGCAAAGTCATAAATCCCATGACCAACCAGATTGAGCGCAACCTGGAACAAGCCAAAAACATGATTGACCTCCTTGGCATGCTGGACGAAAAGACAAAAGGCAACTTAAACGACAATGAGCACAGACTACTGGAACACTCATTATTTGAACTGCGAATGAACTATGTGGATGAACTCAAAAAGGACGGATCCGCAGAAGAGCAAACAGAGGAAGAACAAGCGTCGGATAATAGCAACGAAGACACAGCATCAGAAGCGCAGGCAGAAGAAGAGGATCAGGCAACAGATAATAGCTGACCTGTAGCGATCAGCACATAGGCGAAGCACAACAAAAAACCTTCTGGATCGCGGCTTAAACCTTGCCGCGATGACATACGGGAGCCTGCCCCGTAGGGGAACCGTCTCCTACAACACAACGACGCGATGACGGTTTTTATGTATAGTACATGCGGAGGAAAAAAGTTGAGCGCACCAAAAAAATGGTCAGCTTATTGCTTACTGCTCATCATGTATCTACCTTTGAGTTGTGCTTATTACTCCACATCAGCCACGGGCAGTGGTGGCATTCGCTCCGTCGCTGTACCTCTACTCGACAACGAAAGCCTCGAAGCCGGTATTCACCAGGCATTGACAGACAGCTTAATTCAGGGATTTGTCTCTGATGCGGCCTTGCGCGTCGTCGAAGAAGACCAGGCCGATGCCGTATTGCAAGGCACGGTCCTCGAAATCAAAGAAGAACCCTTTACCTATGGCGGTCAAGCAGGTGCTGAACAATATCAAATTTCCGTCTTTGTAAAAATGGCCTTTTACGACACACGGGAAAAGCAAACACTCTGGGAAATTGACCGCATGCGCGGTTACGGCATCTACGACGCAGCAAGCCAACGCGACCTCGCCCGCACAGAAGGCATCGGCGACGCGTTGCACATGCTCTCTAAAGACGTAGTAGATCGCACCCAGGTAGGCGGATGGTAATGGTAAAAAAAGGGAAAATACATGCCTGAAAACAACGTCGTTGTCGATGATTTCATGCAATTGATCGGCGGCACGCCCCTGATACACTTAAACAGTCTGGCGACATCCGACATGGCCGAAGTCGTCGTCAAAATGGAATCCTTAAATCCGGCCCGCACGGTAAAAGACCGCATTGCCCTATCCATGATCGACGCCGCAGAACGCGACGGACACCTAAAACCGGGCATGACCATCGTCGAACCGACCAGCGGCAACACGGGTATCGGTCTGGCAATGGTTGCAACCGCGCGAGGTTATCGCCTGATATTAACCATGCCCGATTCTATGAGCCGGGAGCGACGCGACCTGCTCGAAAGTTATGGCGCCAAATTGATATTAACACCGGGCGATCTCGACATGCCCGGTGCTGTCGCTGAAGCAGAACGAATCGTAAAAGAGTCCCCCGAAACCGCCTTTATGCCACAGCAATTTAACAACCCTGCCAACCCGGAAATACACCGCCAAACCACCGCCCGAGAAATATTAGAAGCCGTTGACGGCCACCTCGATGCTTTTGTAGCCGGAATAGGCACTGGAGGAACCATCACAGGCGTGGGCGAAGTCTTAAAAGCCGAATTAGGACAAATACGCGTGATCGCCGTCGAACCCACCAAATCCCCGGTTCTATCGGGCGGAGAAGCTGGCCTACACGGCATCCAGGGCATCGGTGCAGGATTTGTTCCATCCGTACTCAACCGCGATATTTTTGACGCGCTAATATGCGTGCGCGATGAAGACGCCATCAAAACAGCTCGGAAACTGGGTCGCGAAGAAGGCATCCTCGCCGGCATATCAGCCGGAGCAAATGTATTTGCCGCCCTGCAAATTGCCCGCGACCTGGGCCCGGGAAAGCGCGTCGCAACTATAATCTGCGACTCGGGCGAACGGTATTTCAGCGTACCCGAGTTCTTACAAGCATAGTTCGAATACTTTTTGAATAGCCACAAAAAGCACAAAAGTATGGATTGCATGTCCCTGCTGCCTGAACGGAGTGTATGGGTAAAAGATGCTTCGGCTCCGCTCAGCATGACAAAAACCCCAGAATCCCCTACAATCTATAGAGGAGACGCTCATGAACAACATCCCCAACTATTTGAAAAATTACGCCGACCTTTACGCCGATAACCCGCGCGCTGCCGCACTGCAATGGTTCCGCGAAGCGCGTTACGGTCTGTTCTTACACTATGGACTCTACTCTCTCATAGGACGACACGAATGGGTGCAATTGCGAGAACTCATACCCGTTGCCGAATATGCAAAACTCATGAACGACTTCACCGCTGAAAATTTCGATGCCGAGCGCATAGCGCAATTTGCCGTTGATTGCGGGATGAAATACATCAACATCACCACGCGGCATCACGATTCATTCTGCCTATTCGACACAGCGGAAACGGATTTCAACAGTGTCAATACCCCAGCGGGCCGCGACTTGATCAAAGAACTCGCCGAAGCGTGTGATCGACACGCACTCGGCTTGTGTTTGTACTACTCCCATGGACGGGATTGGAAACATCCACATGCCCCCAACAACGACGAATGGGGCGGGCAAGCAAGACCCAAATACGACCCACCCGAACCGAGCTATGCCACAGGTTCGGCGCACAACTTGCAAATCTATCTCGACTTTATGCAGGCGCAAATTACAGAACTACTCACAAATTACGGACCCGTAGCCGCAATCTGGCTGGATGGAATTGCCGTTCCCAACAACGGCGACAGACCGAAATTTAAGTGCCAGGAACTTTACGACTACATCCACAGCGTACAACCTCAGGTACTGGTCTCCTACAAACAGGGCCTGCTGGGCACCGAAGACTTTCAGGCACCTGAACATCAAGCCGTAGAACAGGCAAACAAACCCATGGAAATCTGTACAACAATGTGTTCTGGACCAGGCGGAAAAGGCGTATCCTGGGGCTATCTCGCCGAAGGAGGCCACCACAAAAATGAGGATGAAGTTTGGCAGGCATTGACAGCAGCGCGGGAAGGCGGTTGCAATCTATTGTTAAATACCGGTCCTCTGCCCGATGGATCACTCGATGAAAAAGACGTACCCGTATTGCTCGCAGTGGGCGAACGCATTCGCAAAGAGGGATTTCCGAAATAAAAAGCGCGAATAGACGAACCCAGCCCACACCACCCAAAACCTCTGGATTACTGGCGTTGTGCTGCGCGTGGCGGCTAACACCATGCCGCAATGACGGCCTTGTTGATGAACTGGCCTGAGATACGGCCAGTTGTACACCGTTCCGTTGATTTAAGGAGCCTGACTTATTGTGTCAGTTCAAACAACCGACATACAGGAACCTCAACCCCTGACGCAACGATCGCCCTGGTGGGCAATTGCATTGGCCGTGTTTATCACGGTATCAATCAACGCAATCATACCCTATACCCATCATTACATGCACACCATATCACTGGTCGAAGGCATGATACCGATGGGTATTTTTATGCCATTTTTGGTACTGATATTTATCGTAAATCCCGTGCTGCGCGCTCTGGGATATGCATTACAACCCTGGGAATTGATCTTCATTTTTGCCGTGGGCTACGTGAGCATGTCCATCAATGAACTGCTCGGGCGCGTACTGGCAACCTATGCCGTAATGCACTACATGGCAACACCGGAAAATCTCTGGGAAGAATACGTCTTTGGCCTCGTCCAACCCTATCTCGTAGTCGAAGATGCCAAAGATCAATTGGCCTGGTTTTACGAGGGCCTGCCTCGCAACGCAACGATTCCCTGGGCAATCTGGGTCCGCCCCACATTCTGGTGGCTGAGTTTTATCACCGCGCTTGGCCTGGGATCGGTCGCATTGGCAACGATCTTGCGCCGGCAATGGGTCGAGCAAGAGCGGTTGCCATTTCCCTTTGCACAAGTCGCCGAAGAACTCGCCGAGACAGCGGGGCCAAAAGGATTTCCCGAATACATGAAACAACCGCTATTCTGGGCTGGTTTTTCCATTCCCTCAGTTATCGTCCTGTGGTACATCATCGGCTACTTCGACCCCAGCTTCCCCGTGATTACCGTGGGGATACAGAATCACACGATCTCATTGGGACGGTACGTGCCCTTCCTGCACGGACGGCTCAACTTTTTAATTATCGGATTTGCGTACTTTACCGATTTACAGGTCTTATTTTCGATCTGGGTATTCTGGATATTCACCTGGCTACAAATAGGGATGACCAATCGCCTGGGTCTGGCCGAGGGCCTCGGCGAATTTGCCGGTACGCGACAGCAAGCACTGGGGGGATTTATCGTATTTTGTCTGTGGGGATTGTGGATTGCGCGGCACCACCTGAAAGCGGTCTTCCAACAGGCATTTCGACAGACCAAAAATATGGACGACCAGAACGAATTGATGTCCTACCGCACAGCGGTCACCACATTTCTCGCCTGTGCGCTATTTATCATGTTCTGGTTGTTCAAAGGTGGTATGACACCATTTTGGGCGGTATTGGTCGCGGTGTTCTGGTTTGTTTTTTACACCGGATTTGCCAAAATCGTAGCAATGACCGGACTCGTATTCCTGGAATCGCCCAGCAGCCTGGGCACGGGCATTATGGGATTTGCACCACCCGATTCACTATCATCAAACACAATTGCCATGCGGCAACAAGTGGGCAGCATGTATCAAAATGGCAAAAGTTTTACCATGCCCGCTGCCGCCCATGCCGCGCGGTTGAGTATTGGCCTGGGCAATCGGGCGCGTGTATTGGGCTTGACCATCGCATTTGCATTTGTGTTTTCGCTCATAGCAGCAGCCGCATCCACAATTTATCTGGGCTATACCGATGGCGCGTTTAATTTTGGCTCGTACATGTTTCGGGTTGCCGCGCCTCGTTATTACGATGGCATTGTATCGTCCATCCGCGACATTGGCAAAGAAACCCATTACGGCCTTCGGATGGCATTTACGGTATTTGGCGCATTGGCAATGGGCATCTTAACCCTGTGCCAATACCGATTCACCTGGTGGCCTCTCCATCCCATCGGTTTTACAGTCGTAACCTTTTATTCGGCGCGCACCGCTATTTTATCCGTATTTCTAACCTATCTGATTAAATTTGTTATTTTTCGCCTGGGAGGAATCGCACTATATCGCAGGGCAAAACCCTTTTTCATCGGCATGATTGTGGGATACACCCTATCGCTCATTGTGAGCATGAGCGTCGATCTCATCTGGTTCCCCGGGCAAGGACACAACCTATTCTGGGGCGACTAAATGTCCCTCAACACCACACCCCCAGCGGTCAGCCCGCAATGACGGGCGAGGCATGCCTCGCCCCTACACATCTGCGTTTATCTGCGAAAAACGCTCAAATTATTCGCGTTTTTTTCTGCGGATCGCACTTCAAACATCTGCGACACCCAATCGGATAATCGAGTATTGAGTGGTTTTAACATCACGAGCGCATCTTCGCGAGGGTGTGTATAATACGCTTGTCTGATCGCCATGGTCTCAAACCCCATCTTCTTATAGAGATCAATCGCAACCCAATTGGACATACGCACTTCCAGAGATACCACGCGCGCCTTTGTCTCCAACAGATCAAATACAGCTTCTATCGTCTTTCTTCCCAATCCCCTCTGTTGAAAATCAGGCGCAATAGCCAAATTCGCCAGATGAAATTCCCGATCAATCAAAAAACCCACGACATAGCCCACAAGCTCGCACTCGACCATAACCACCCGGCAAAAGCCGTTTTTGCGATTGCGCGCAAACTCAAAATCGCGGCGTTTCCATGGCGCGGGAAAAACAGCCCTTTCTATTTTTATAACCCGGTCAAGATGCGAAGGGATCATCTCCACCAACACGGGTGTCATCGGATTATCCATCACCTGTCAAACGCGCTTCCCGCACGCGCTCTGCTTGTGTTCGCCGCAAATAAAAAGGCTCAGCCTTCTCCATATCATCCACCTCTCCCCGTTCGCAACGCGCCTGACCCAGCAGAGCAACAGCCCCAGCAGTGGGACGACCCAGAGTGACAAAATACGCATCTCGCCCCAACGCATCGACAATAACATCGCGATAAGCCTGAGCACCATCTCCCACCACGGTCACGGGACGCGGCAGGCGTGTGACCCAATTGGAAACCGCATCTGCACGATCGGGCATTCTCGAAATCGGATCCTCCCCCACGAGATCATATACCCCCGCATACACATTGCCTCGCCGAGCGTCCAGCATTGGACAAACGGGCATCCCCTCTACCCCTGCCCCAAAAGCCATGCCCGCAAGAGTTGACACGCGCACAAATACAAGATCGGCACCGCGACACAACCCCTTCGCCAGGCCCATACCGATACGCAACCCCGTAAACGAACCGGGACCAGCAGCCACAGCCACGCCATCCAGATCGCCAACGCTTAAACTCGCCTCTCGCAACACCATCTCAACCATCGGCTGCAACCGTTCCGAGTGATGCGATCCCAATTCCAACGTGTATTCCACAACCACGCGGGCATCGCAGGCCAGAGCCACACTGCATACCGCTGTCAACTTGCAATACCTTGTCGATCAAACGGGCGAGGCATGCCTCGCCCCTACAACATCGGGCAAAAATTTTTATGGGGCGAAAAATCTTTCGCCCCTACGATACAATGTTAAACTTCAAAATAACCTACTTTGCGACTCATCTTCGGGCGGCGTCTTCCCCAAATGCAAATACGCCCGCGCCGTTGCCTGGCGCCCTCGATGCGTGCGCACCAGCAACCCCTCCTGAATCAGATAGGGTTCATACACTTCCTCGAGCGTATCCGTCTCCTCACTCAGCGCAGCCCCCAGATTATTCAAACCAACGGGACCCCCGTCGAACTTATCAATCAGCGTTTCCAACAATCGCCGATCCATTTCATCCAATCCCTTTGCATCCACCCCCAACAACGCCAGCGCCTTAACCGCAACTTCTTCTGTAATCACCCCATCGGCGCGCGCCTGTGCATAATCGCGAGACCGCGACAACTGACGCCCGGCAATGCGCGCTGTTCCCCGCGACCTGTGGGCAATCACACGCGCGGCATCCTCTTCAATCTCAATACCCAAAATACGCGCAGCCCTCATCACAATGGCCTGCAACTCTTCCGGGGCGTAAAAATCCAGCCGCTCCAGCAACCCAAAGCGCGACCGCATCGGCGCTGTGAGCAGTCCCAATCGCGTTGTTGCGCCCACCATAGTAAAGGGTTCAAGCGGAATTTGATACGACCTGGCACTCGGCCCGCTATCGATCATAATATCCAGCGTAAAATCCTCCATTGCCGAATACAAATGTTCTTCTACCACCCGATTCATGCGATGAATCTCGTCGATAAACAGCACATCGCGCTCATTCAAATTCGTCAAAATCCCCGCCAGATCAGCCGGGCGCTCCAGTACCGGTCCCGATGTCACATGAATTTCAACCCCCAGCTCGTGCGCTATCACATAAGCCATCGTCGTTTTGCCCAGACCGGGAGGCCCGTGCAACAAAATGTGATCCATAGCCTCATTGCGATGATGCGCAGCCTCTACAGCAATACGCAAATTCGTCTTCGCCTTTTCTTGCCCGACCATATCGTCAAATCGAATCGGACGAATCCGTTGATCGTGTTCAAATTCGTCGCCATCCTGAAACTCGGGATCGGTAAATCGTTCATCCATAAAATAGCCTTATGACAGCTAAATACTCCTCAATGCCCGCCTGATCACTTCCTCAATCGGCGCGTCGTCGCCCATCTCCTGTAAAACAGTCGCAACAATTTTGCGCGCCTGCACCGGATTCGCGCCCAGACCCGATAGGGCAGCAGCGGCTTCGTCTAATACATCGGGATCTGCATGCTCCACGGCATCGGATGTAAAATCTTCGGGCGTAATATCGCCAATTTTGTCCTTCATTTCCAGCACCAGACGCTGCGCGAGTTTTGGACCAATACCCTTGATGCGCGTCAAACCTTGAGCATCTTCTGCGGCAACCAACCGCCTGAAATCCGCAATGGGAATACCGGACAAAATTTTCAATGCCATCGGCGGCCCAATACCCGAAACCGCGATCAGGCGTTCAAATAAATCGCGCTCGGACACCGAGGCAAATCCGTAAAGCACCATCGCGTCTTCTCTCACATAGAGATGCGTGAGAATAGTGACACGCCCATCCTCAACCAAAAGCGATTCATAACTCGCCAGTGAAATATTGACGTGATACCCCACGCCCTGAACATCGACAATGACATGGGTCGGGTGTTTTTCGACCAGTCGCCCTTCTAAAAACGCAATCATTATATCATCTTCCCCTTCGGTTCAATCGCCGTCGCGACTTCGCATTCACACCGATTTCCTTGAGTTTCTCATCAAATCGACTCTGTTTTCTGCCGTCCTGCTTCAATGCCTCGATTTTCTCTGCCAGTTTATTTTCCCCTATTCCAGGCCCTCGCGCGGCAACCTTCTGATGCGCGTGGCACAGGGCAATCGCCACGGCATCTGTCGCATCAAATTCCTGATCCAGTGCTTCTTTCCCAAGCAATCGCTGAATCATAAATTGCACCTGTTCTTTGGACGCACTGCCCCGGCCCACAACAGCTTTTTTCACCTCGCGGGGCGCGTATTCAAAAATGGGCAGATCGGAATTGGCCAGAGCCGTTACAATAGCCCCACGCGCCTGACACAACTTAATCAGCGATTGCGTATTGGCACCGTAAAAGACAGATTCAAGCGCGACTTCATGCGGGCTTGAATCCGCGACCAGCGCGAGCAAGTGATCGTAGATATAGAGCAAGCGCTGGGGAAAGCAGCAACCGATTTTTCCGGTTCTGGTGTTCAACCAGACCAAAACCGGTTACCACACTACCCGGATCAATACCCAGAATGATCACGCGGACCACCTTTTGAAATGTTATCCGCAGATGAACGCAGATAAACGCAGATAAAAAATAGGGACTGTGAAGTGTGAAGTGCAGATGGGGAGAGGAAATCAAACTGTCAGAGTTGCCAATTCACTATCGTCAATCTCAAAATTGGCATATACCCGCTGCACATCGTCATTGTCTTCGAACATTTCCATCAAAGTCAACAATTGCTGCGCGGTTTTGCCTTCAACGGGCACAGTACTTTGCGGAACGCGCGTCAATTCAGCGCG
>JAGWBW010000076.1:3212-17054 GCA_021295695.1 Candidatus Latescibacterota bacterium | reverse complement strand
GCCACGGAACCACTTTCGGCCATACTGCCGTTGTATTTGCTAAACAAATGCCGCACTTCAGATACCGTACGATTGCGATTATCCGTCAGCGTTTCGATAAACATGGCCACACCACCCGGTCCGTAGCCCTCGTAAATCGCACCTTCATAAGACTCGCCTTCAAGCTCTCCCGTACCCTTTTTAATCGCACGCTCAATATTGACCATGGGCATATTTTCTGCCTTGGCACCTAAGACAGCAGCACGCAGACGCGGATTGTTCGCTTCATCGCCGCCACCCTCGCGGGCAGCCACCGTAATCTCTCGAATCAGTTTGGTAAACGCCTTACCCCGGGCCGCGTCCTGACGGCCCTTGCGATGCTTGATATTTGCCCATTTAGAATGTCCAGCCATCCTGCCATACTCCTTTATTTATTGGTCTCCCCATATCCTCTTATCCCAGTCCAAATGTAGTCAGAACCCCGCCATTGTGCAATAGGAAATACGCTACTTAAGATGCAACAAATCCATAAATTCCCACACAGGCATAGTATCCAAATCTGCCTCTTCAAACACAGCCAACATATCTCGCACCTGCCGCATCTCAAACCGCGTCGTCATATTTTTCACAAACTTTTTCACCAGCAAGGGCGCGGCCTCCTCCCGCCTTCTACGATGCCCGATGGGATATTCCACCGTCACGGCCTCTGTCGCCGACCCATCTTTGAAAAACACCTGCACGGTATTGGCTATTGATCGCTTGTCAGGATCGTGATAATCCCGCGTAAACCGCGCGTTTTCCGCCACCACCATCTTTTCTCTCAACATATCGATACGCGCGTCCTCTGCGCGCTCCTCCTCATAGTCATCTGCGGTCAAAACGCCAAAAATTAGCCCTATAGCCACCATATATTGCAAGCAGTGGTCCCGATCTGCAGGGTTGTACAGCGGACCGGTCTTATCGATAATTTTTACGGCAGCTTCGTGGGTCTCGATCACCACACGCTCGACTACCTCCAGCCGCGGTGCCACCTCATTGTGCAACACAAACGCGGCTTCTACCGCTGTCTGTGCGTGAAATTCAGCGGGAAAAGACACCTTGAACAACACATTTTCCATCACATAAGAACCGTATAAACGTTGAAACTGAAACCGATCGCCATTCCACAAGCGGTCGTAAAAACCCCATACAGGTGCAGACAGAGCCGTTGGATATCCCATCTCACCGCGCTTTGTTTGCAATGCCAAAAATACGCCACGCGCTGTCGCATCTCCCGCCGCCCAACTCTTGCGCGAACCCGTATTGGGTGCATGGCGATACGTTCGCAAAGGTCCCAAATCGCACCACACCTGCGACAATGCATTGACGATCTGCGCCTCATCACATCCCAACAGACCAGCAGAGATCGCCGCGCTCGCCAACTTCACCAAAATCACATGATCCAGCCCCCGGACATTAAAACTGTTTTCCAATGCCATCACACCCTGAATCTCGTGCGCCTTGATCATCGCCACAAACACATCCCGCATGACCAGTGTATCTCTCCCCTGTGCCCGTTGCGTGCGCGACATCCAGTCAGCCACCCCGAGAATTGCACCCAGATTGTCCGAAGGGTGGCCCCACTCCGCCGCCAACCACGTATCGTTAAAATCCAACCACCGCACCAGTGTTCCAATATTAAACGCAGCAGTCACCGGGTCGAGTACGTAATCAGTTCCCGGCACCCGCGCACCGCACGGCACAACCGTTCCCGGCACCACGGGACCGAGCATTTTCGCACACTCAGAAAACCGCAATGCCAACACCGCACACCCCAAACTATCCATCAGACACAACCGAGCCGTCTGAAAAGCTTCCGCGGAGTTCACTTCATAATCCAGCACGTACTGTGCGATAGTCACCAGTTCTCTATCCGGCGCCCGATTATCCATGGCAATCCTCAAGCTATTAACCCCTTTCTTCCAACGGCACATAATCTCGCGCCTCTACCCCCGTGTATTCTGCAAGAGGCCGAATTAGCTTATTATCCGCTCGCTGTTCCATCACATGAGCAGCCCAACCACTACAGCGACTGAGCACAAATACAGGTGTAAAAAGCGCCGTCTCAATACCAGCCATATGATACGCTGTTGCCGAATAAAAATCCAGATTTGGAAACAGCTTTTTTTCATCCCACATAACCCGCTCAATCGCTTCAGAAATCTCGTACAGACTCATATCGCCCATTGCTTCACTCACCTGACGCGCCCAATCTTTAATAATCGCGTTGCGCGGATCTCGCACGCGATAAACCCCGTGCCCAAACCCCATAATCAATTCTCTGCGCGCCAGCATCTCTCGCACACCCATTGCCGCGTCTTGGGGAGTCTCGAACTGCTCGATCAATTCCATTGCCCGCTCGTTTGCACCCCCGTGCAAAGGTCCGCTCAAAGCGCCAATTGCCCCGGTAATACATCCATAAAAATCGGCAAGCGTAGAGGCGCATACTCTCGCCGTAAATGTCGAGGCATTAAACTCGTGCTCCGCATATAAAATCAACGACGCATCCATCATCCGACATTCCAACTCCGAAGGCGTCTGTTCTTTGAGCATATGCAAGATATAAGTCGCGTGCTCATCCACATCTACATCCAAAACATCAGCCCCCAGATGCCAGACCCCCAGCATAGAGGGCAATGCACCCAAAAGCCGCACAGCCACAGTGTCCTCCAAACCCTGCTCTGGCTCGGCAATACCAAGTGCCGACACACCGGTTCGCAAAACATCCATCGGATGCGCGTCTGAAGGCAACGAACTCAAAACTCGCACGACCAGATCTGGCAACTGCCGGTGCGTCCGCAACTGCGTCTTCAACGCATCCAATTCCCTTTTAGAGGGCAGTGCATCCCACAACAACAAATGCACGATCTCCTCAAAACAAGCATATTGTGCCAGATCTTCAATAGCATAGCCTCGATAGTGCAAACCGTGACCTTCTGCGCCTACAGTACAAATCGATGTATTGCCAGCTTTAACGCCCCTCAGGCCTGTTGTTACCGTCTGTTTGCTCACAGTATCCTCCTATCAGGCTCAGTCAAAAAAAGGCCGTGAGCATTTTCACTCACGACCTTTTCCCGCAAAGTCTCCTCAGTCGATTCACGCGCCATAAAGTCGATTGACCTGCGCCTCATACGCGTAATAATCCAGCAATTCGTAGAGCTCTTCCCGCGTCTGCATCTCGTTTATCAACGCCCCCTGCGCGCCCTGTGTCCGCAGCGTCTTATACGCCCGCTGAGCAGCCGCATTCATCATTCTAAACGCCGTAAGAGGATACAACACCATGGCAATACCCGCACCTCTCATCTCGTCCAGACCAAACAGAGGCGTTTGCCCAAACTCGGTGAGATTCGCCAACACAGGTACAGAGAGATTGCGGGCAAAGGCGCGGAAATCTTCCAGTGAACTCAAGCTCTCTGCAAAAATCGCATCGGCACCGACAGAAATGTACTCCTGGGCGCGATTGAGACCGCGCTCCAAACCTTCATTGGCCACAGAATCGGTTCGCGCCATAATCACAAACCCGACATCTGACCGAGCATCAACCGCTGCCTTGATTCGGTCGCACATCTCCTCGGCAGATACCACCTGTTTCCCGGGGCGATGTCCACAGCGTTTTTGCAACACCTGGTCTTCAATGTGAACAGCAGCAACGCCAATTTTTTCCAGCGTCTTTATTGCGCGACCTATAGAAAAAGAGGTGCCGCCAAACCCGGTATCGATGTCAACCAGCAACGGCAAATCCACCACATCAGTAATCCGCCGGGCATCCTCGACCACATTGTCCAGCGTTGTAATGCCCAAATCGGGCAATCCATAAGAGGCTGCAGCAACGCCCGAACCGGAAAGATAAAGCGCGCGAAATCCAGCCTGTTTTGCCATTAGCGCAGATACGGCATTGATAGTACCCACAATCTGTAAGGGTCTTTCTGCGTCCAGTGCCGCCCTGAACCTGCGCCCGGCTGACATCATCATCTCCTCCGGTCATGCCTCTACCAACTCGCGATCGTGTTCGGAAGCCTCAATGACCTTTTGTGTCACATCGTGAGGGACAGGCTCGTAGTGGGAAAACGCCATGGTATAATCGCCTGTGCCCTGTGTCATGGAACGAAGAGAAGTTGAATATTTGTAGAGATCTGCCAGTGGAACTTCGGCGTGAATAACCTGGAAATTGCCTTCGGGATCCATGCCTTGAATGCGCCCGCGTCGCCCATTGAGATCCGCCATCACATCTCCCATATAGGAATCGGGAACAACGACACTCACTTTGTAAATGGGTTCTAACAAAATGGGCCTGGCATCCATAAATGCATTTTGAAATGCGAAGGAACCGGCCAGTTTAAAAGCCATATCAGAAGAGTCAACCGGATGGAAGGACCCATCGTAAACCGCGACCTGTGTATCGACAACGGGATATCCGGCGAGCACACCGCGTTGCATAGCCTCCACAATACCTTTTTCAACCGCCGGAATAAATTTTCCGGGAATCGCACCGCCTACAACCTCGTCTAAAAACTCAAAGCCATCACCGCGCGGCCTGGGCGAAATACGCAAATAAGCTTCGCCATATTGACCGCGCCCACCGCTTTGTTTTCTGTGCCGATACTGAGCTTCTGCACGCGATTGAATGGTCTCGCGGTACGGTATTCGAGGTTCGGTCACTTCTACATCCACGCCAAACTTACTCTTCAACTTGTCAAACACAACCGTCAAATGTAGCTCGCCCTGTCCCTGGGCAATAATCTGTCGCAATTCCGAGTCATACCCGGCGACAAAGCTCGGGTCTTCTTCGTGAATGCTTTGCAATCCCGCGCTAATTTTGTCTTCGTCGCCTCGCGATTTGGGTTCTACGGCCACGCGAATCAAAGGGTGTGGGAATTCGATCGGCTGAATTTGCAAGCGCGTGTTTCTGCTGCAAAGCGTATTGCCCGTATGCGTGTCCTTTAGCTTGATCAACGCGCCAATATCGCCCGCGCCCAAAACGTCCATATCGTCGCGCTTTCCGCCACTCATCGAATAAATTTGACCGATGCGCTCAGTGGCTCGGCGATTGGGATTAAATACGTCGTCGCCAGGTTTGACACTACCGGAATACACGCGCAAAAATGACAAATCGCCTACAGATTCGGAAATCGTTTTGAACACCACGGCAGCCAAAGAGTCATCATCGCTTACGGCAAGTGTCACTTCTTCTTCAGACCCTTCTTTATATGCTGTGGGAATTGGCAAGTCGAGCGGACCTGGCGCAAATACAGACAAAAAATCGAGCAACAAGTCAACACCGATATTTTTGTTGGCGGCACTCACAAAAATGGGAAACAAAGTGCGATTGACCATCCCAATTTTTACCCCTTGTGCAATCTCTTCGTCTGTCAATTCTCCTTCTTCTAAATAGCTCTCGATCAGGTCATCATCACTTTCAGCAACCCCTTCAACCACCTGTTCCCTCAAGTCCTCAGCCTGATCTTGCCATTCCTCGGGAATCTCCGAAATTTCAGCTTTGCCATCATTATAGGTTACCAATTTCATCTGCAAAATATCGATGATCTGATTAAACTCTTCGCCGGCATTGACCGGAATCTGAAAGGGAATAGCCCCATTTCCAAAATGCTCCTGAATTGCTGAAAACGCACCATCGCAATCGGCAAACTCCCGATTGACGTGATTGACTAAAAACACCGTTGCGCGATTAAATTCACCGGCAAAACCAAACGCCTTATCCGTTCCAATCTCTACACCACTGGCCGCATTGACCAGCGTAAGGGCAATATCAGATGCCCAAACTGCTGTTTTTGCATCGCCAATAAAGTCGGCATAACCCGGAGCATCCAAAATATTCATTTTGGTGCCCTTCCAATCGCAGTGCAACATAGATGTACTGATAGAGTTTTTGCGTGCAATCTCTGCATCGGTATAATCCGACACAGTATTTCCTTCATCGACCGACCCGAGTCGATTGGTTGCACCCGCAGAAAACATCATGGCTTCGACAACGGACGTTTTGCCCGTGCCGCCGTGTCCCGAGAGGGCGATATTCCTGATATTTTCAGGTGTATATCTATTCACAGTAACCTCCTATATCAGTATTGGGAATTCGAAAAATGAGGCGCGTATAATTGCAAAACAAATGGGTTTTGTCAAGCACTCTTTTGATCTTAATACAAAAAAGCCCGGATTTTTATGTCCGGGCTTTTTTTGTATTCCTGGCAACGACCTACTCTCCCACAAGGTCTCCCAAGCAGTACCATCGGCGCTGGAGGACTTAACTTCTCTGTTCGGAATGGGAAGAGGTGTTTCCCCTCCGCTATAGCCACCAGGAAAAATTTATTTGAATATGGATTGAGCGCCAAAACAAAGCACAGAAGCGATCTGCTGAAAAGTGTTAAAAAGGTCAAGCCGCACGGCTGATTAGTATCACTCGGCTGAACGCATTACTGCGCTTACACCTGTGACCTATCGACCTTGTAGTCTACAAGGAGCCTTTAGGTGGGTTATCCCACGGGATATCTCATCTTGGAGTAGGCTTCGCACTTAGATGCTTTCAGCGCTTATCCCTTCCGAACATAGCTACCCAGCGATGCCCCTGGCGAGACAACTGGTACACTAGAGGTTCGTCCATCCCGGTCCTCTCGTACTAGGGACAGCTCTCCTCAAATATCCTACGCCCACGACAGATAGGGACCGAACTGTCTCACGACGTTCTAAACCCAGCTCGCGTACCGACTTTAATTCCCGAACAGGGAAACCCTTGGGACCTTATCCAGCCCCAGGATGTGATGAGCCGACATCGAGGTGCCAAACCTCCCCGTCGCTATGTACGCTTGGGGGAGATAAGCCTGTTATCCCCAGAGTACCTTTTATCCGTTGATCTCCGGCGCTTCCACGCGCAACCGCCGGGTCACTAAGCCCTGCTTTCGCATCTGCTCGACCTGTATGTCTCGCAGTTAAGCTCCCTTATGCCTTTACACTCTTCGCGCGATTACCAACCGCGCTGAGGGAACCTTTGGGCGCCTCCGTTATCTTTTGGGAGGCGGCCGCCCCAGCCAAACTTCCCACCTGGCAGTGTTCCTAATCCTGATTCAAGGATCAAGGTTAGAATTCCAACACAATAAGGGTGGTATTTCAAGGGCGACTCCACGAGAACTGACGTTCCCGCTTCACAGTCTCCCACCTATCCTACACACACTGAGTCGAAACCCAGTACCAGGCTGGAGTAAAGGTTCATGGGGTCTTTCCGTCCCGTCGCGGGTATCCGGCATCTTCACCGGAACTACAATTTCGCCGAGTCCCCTGTTGAGACAGCGCCCAAGTCGTTACACCATTCGTGCAGGTCGGTATTTAGCCGACAAGGAATTTCGCTACCTTAGGACCGTTATAGTTACGGCCGCCGTTTACCAGAGCTTCGATTCAAAGCTTCGTCCGAAGACTAACCTCTCCTCTTGACCTACTGGCACCGGGCAGGTGTCAGTCCCTATACGTCGTCTTGCGACTTAGCAGAGACCTGTGTTTTTAGTAAACAGTCGCCCAGGCCGTTTCTCTGCGACCTCCTTCAGCTCTCGGAGCAAGTCCGTTCACCTACTTGGAGGCACTCCTTCTCCCGAAGTTACGGAGCCATTTTGCCTAGTTCCTTAACAGGGGTTCTCTCGCGCACCTTAGGATTCTCACCCCGTCTACCTGTGTCGGTTTGCGGTACGGACACCCGAGAGACTCACATAGAGGTTTTTCTCGGCAGCATGATTAAGATCAGTTGGCTTGCCCGAAGGCTCGTTTCCCCATCACCTCTCAGGGTTATGACCACCCGTATTTTCCCTGGTGATCCCCCTACAGGTTTAGACCCGCATTTCCAGTCGCGGGCTGATCGTCACTTCTGCGTTACCCCATAGTTCAAACGCCTCTAAGGTGGTACAGGAATTTTGACCTGTTTCCCATCGCCTACGCCTTTCGGCCTCGGCTTAGGATCCGACTAACCCTGGGCGGACGAACCTTCCCCAGGAAACCTTAGACTTTCGGTGAACAGGATTCTCACCTGTTTTATCGCTACTCATGCCGGCATGATTGCTTCCACGTCGTCCAGTGGACCTTACAGTCCACCTTCAGCCTACAGTGGAATACTCCTCTACCGCTCCAACAAAAGTTGAAGCCCACAGCTTCGGTGACAGGCTTTAGTCCCGATCATTATCGGCGCAGGTTCACTTGACCAGTGAGCTGTTACGCACTCTTTAAATGAATGGCTGCTTCTAAGCCAACATCCTGGCTGTCTACGCACTCCCACATCCTTTGTCACTTAGCCTGTACTTAGGGACCTTAGCTGGTGGTCTGGGTTGTTTCCCTCTCGCACATGAAGCTTATCCCCCATGCGCTGACTCCCTTGAAACAAGTGTGCGGCATTCGGAGTTTGGTTAGGGTTGGTAAGCGGTGAAGCCCCCTAGCCTATCCAGTGCTCTACCTCCGCCACTCTATAACAAGAGGCTAGCCCTAAAGCTATTTCGAGGAGAACCAGCTATCTCCAGGTTTGATTGGCCTTTCACCCCTACCCACAGCTCATCCCCCAATTTTTCAACATTGGTGGGTTCGGACCTCCACATGAGGTTAGTCACGCTTCATCCTGGCCATGGGTAGATCACCTGGCTTCGGGTCTACCCCGAGCAACTAAATCGCCCTATTCAGACTCGCTTTCGCTACGGCTTCCCTACAAAGTAGGTTAACCTTGCAACTCAGGAGTAACTCACCGGCTCATTATGCAAAAGGCACGCCGTCAGACTTCCCGAAATCCGAAGATCACGGGTTGTCCTCCGACCGCTTGTAGGCAAACGGTTTCAGGTTCTATTTCACTCTCCATTCAGGAGTACTTTTCACCTTTCCCTCACGGTACTAGTTCACTATCGGTCACAGAGGAGTATTTAGCCTTGGGAGGTGGTCCTCCCAGATTCCTACAGGATTTCACGTGTCCCGCAGTACTCGGGAATGAGATCACAGGAGTCTGCAATATTTCGCCTACAGGGCTTTCACCTTCTGTGGCCAGACTTTCCAGAACTGTTTGACTACATTGCAGATTTGTAACTCCCTGACAGAACTGCATTTCTATCAGATCTCACCCCTCAACCCCGGCCGCACAACACATGCAGGTTTTAACATGCGAACCGGTTTGGGCTATTTCCCTTTCGCTCGCCACTACTGAGGAAATCGCGGTTGCTTTCTATTCCAGGGGTTACTTAGATGTTTCAGTTCACCCCGTTAGCCCCACCCGAGCTATGTATTCACTCGAGGGTGATGCGGCATGACCCGCATCGGGTTGCCCCATTCGGAAATCCCCGGATCAAAGGTTGTTTGCACCTCCCCGAGGCTTATCGCAGCTTACCACGTCCTTCATCGCCTCTCTGTACCAAGGCATCCACCGTATGCCCTTATTAGCTTGACCAAAACAGGTTTTCAGCAGATCACTATTGTGCTCTGCAAAAGAATCCATACTTCAGTTTGGCAAATTGTATTACCCAATCCATATTCAATTGTCAAAGAGCAGTCAAAAATTCTATAAAAGTTCATCTTTGGTGGAGATAACCGGGATCGAACCGGTGACCTCCGGCTTGCAAAGCCGGCGCTCTCCCATCTGAGCTATATCCCCAAATATTTTACAATTTGGTGGGCCTAAGTGGAGTTGAACCACTGACCTCGCGCTTATCAGGCGCGCGCTCTAACCAACTGAGCTATAGGCCCGCCTAAAAAGCCGGGAAGAATCCCGGCTCTTTAAAAACCAAATAACGTGCACATGCCAAGCCTGGTATTGACCTTAGGAGTAGATGTAAGCGCCTGTAGCCTTACATCGTGTCTCCCTAGAAAGGAGGTGATCCAGCCGCACCTTCCGATACGGCTACCTTGTTACGACTTAGTGCCAATTACCGGACCTACCTTCGGCAGTGTCCTCCCGAGGGTTGGACTACTGACTTCGGGTATTCCCGGCTTTCATCACTTGACGGGCGGTGTGTACAAGACCCGGGAACGTATTCACCGTGGCATGCTGATCCACGATTACTAGCGATTCCGCGTTCATGGAGTCGAGTTGCAGACTCCAATCCCAACTGAGACCGGTTTTCTGGGATTAGCTCCACCTCGCGGTATTGCAACCCTTTGTACCGGCCATTGTAGCACGTTTCCAGCCCCGGGCGTAAGGGCCATGAGGACTTGACGTCATCCCCACCTTCCTCCTACTTAACATAGGCAGTCTCCTTAGAGTTCCCACCATGACGTGCTGGCAACTAAGGATAGGGGTTGCGCTCGTTGCGGGACTGAACCCAACATCTCACGACACGAGCTGACGACAGCCATGCAGCACCTGTATACCAGTCCGAAGAAAGCCCTATCTCTAGGGTTGTCCGGTATATGTCAAACCCGGGTAAGGTTCTTCGCGTTGCATCGAATTGTCCCCGTCAATTCCTTTGAGTTTCAGCCTTGCGACCGTACTCCCCAGGCGGGGTACTTAATGCGTTAGCTGCGGCACTGGAGGGGTCAATACCTCCAACACCTAGTACCCATCGTTTACAGCTAGGACTACCGGGGTATCTAATCCCGTTCGCTCCCCTAGCTTTCGCGCCTCAGCGTCAGTATCAGGCCAGAGAGCCGCCTTCGCCACCGGTGTTCTCCCAGATATCTACGCATTTCACCGCTACACCTGAGATTCCGCTCTCCTCTCCTGTACTCAAGACCGATAGTTTCGACTGCCAGTTGTTGGTTGAGCCGACAGATTTCACAGACGACTTATCGGTCCGCCTGCACGCCCTTTACGCCCAGTAAATCCGAACAACGCTTGCCCCCTTCGTATTACCGCGGCTGCTGGCACGAAGTTAGCCGGGGCTTCCTCTGAAGGTACAGTCAAACAGGAAAAGTTATTTCCTGCTTTCTTCCCTTCTGACAGGAGTTTACACCCCTAAGGGCTTCATCCTCCACGTGGCGTCGCTGCGTCAGGCTTTCGCCCATTGCGCAAATTTCTAGACTGCTGGCCCCCGTAGGGGACTGGACCTTTCTCAGTTCCAGTGTGGCCGTTCACCCTCTCAGGCCGGCTATCCATCGTTGCCTTGGTGAGCCGTTACCTCACCAACAAACTAATGGACCGCGGGTCCATCTTCAAGCGAGACAACCGAAGCTGCCCCTTTAACAACTGTCTCCATGCGGAGCCGCTGCATTATGCGGTATTAGCCCCTCGTTAGAGGAGTTGTCCCCCACTCAAAGGTAGGTTACCCACGTGTTACTCACCCGTTCGCCACTTTACTCACACCCGAAGGTGCTTTCTCGTTCGACTTGCATGACTAAGACACGCCACCAGCGTTAGTTCTGAGCCAGGATCAAACTCTCCGTGAAAAAATGAGAGAGCCCATATTATGGGCTTTTTTTGCAAATTACTGAAATTCTCAAGAAACCTTGAGAACCTACCAAGCTTTTGAATAACACATGCACGTTATTTGATTTTCAAAGAACAAAATAGGCACTCTTGACTTACAAAGTGCCGGTAAGGAGTAAATGTATCAAATCGACATTTGCAAGTCAAGCAAAATTCTACACCATTTTTGGTGCAGAGCGCGAAATATATAAGATAAGAACGCGAAAGTCAAACTATTTTTAGAAAAATTCTCCTCTCACACGACTTTCTTCAACATCTGCTTCACCATCAAACTGCCTTAAGTAGCGTACAGCCCGCTCCATATCTTTTTTTACCCAGGCGTCGGGTTCAGACGCCATAGCGCGTTCAAGTGCTGAAATAGCTTCGGGTTCTTCAATTTGCATCAATGCCCATGCGACAATCTGGCGCACATCCCGGTCTTTGTCTCCAAGTATCTGGATCAGATCGCGCAACGCCTCCTTCGCCCGCAACATTCCCAATGCCCAGGCAGCCCTTGTACGCACAGGTGTGACAGAGTCGCGCAAAGCAGCGCGCAAATGGGGAATAGCTTCAACAACCCGCTGCGCACCCAAAAAGGAAGCCGCATCGATGCGCTGATCAACCGAACCCGATCGCAACTGACGAAGATACGCGTCGTGTGGAGAGTTGCAACCAGATAAGAAAAGCAGAAGTATTGGCAGTATTTTTTTTAGATGATGCATGCTTTTAGGGCTTCGTAATTTGCCTTTATAGTCGCGTCAATATCCGCGTCGGAATGAGCCAGAGAAACAAACGCAGCTTCAAACTGTGACGGGGCCAGATAAATACCTCGATTGAGCATCTCCCGAAAATACCGGGCGAACAAATCCTGATCACACGCATTGGCAGCATCAAATGATGTCACTGGTGATTCCGTAAAAAACAAGGTCATAATCGAACCCACCCGATTGGTCTGATATTTTAATCCCAGAGCTTTTAAGTTTTCCATAATACCTGTCTCCAGAGCCTGCGCTTTTGTCTCCAATACGTCATAAACACCTGGTTCTTGCAGGCGTTTGAGCGTCTCATATCCCGCTGTCATGGCCAGAGGATTGCCCGACAATGTGCCGGCCTGCGACACCATTTTTCCCAGGGGTGAAATATCTGACATGATTTCTCGCCTGCCACCAAAAGCACCAACGGGCAACCCACCGCCAATAATCTTTCCCAAAGTCGTCAAGTCGGGCGTTACGCCATAAAACTCCTGCGCTCCGCCACAACTGACGCGAAATCCCGTGATGACCTCGTCAAAAATCAGCACAATGCCCATTTCTGTTGTTACATCTCTCAAACCCTGTAAAAAACCCGGCACCGGCGGAATCACCCCCATATTGCCAGCTATGGGTTCGACAATAACAGCAGCGATTTCATCCCTATTTTCCACAACGGCTTTTTCTACAGCTTCCAGATCATTAAAGGGCACAGTAATCGAATCTGCTGCAGTTCCGGGTGTAACCCCCGGGCTACTCGGCGCGCCCATCGTGAGAGCCGAAGACCCCGCCTGAATCAAAAAACTATCGGCATGCCCGTGCCAGCATCCTTCAAATTTGACAATTTTGTTTCGCCCCGTGTGTCCGCGAGCCAGCCGAATAGCAGACATCGTGGCTTCGGTACCCGAATTTACCATCCGCACCATTTCCACACTCGGCACTATTTCGGTGACCAATTGCGCCATCTTCACTTCGATTTCAGTGGGCGCACCAAAACTCGTGCCCTCAGCAGCCGCTTCATTGACAGCCGCGACAATTTCTGGATGTGCATGGCCCAATATAAGCGGTCCCCAGGAACCCACAAAGTCGATATAAGATGCCCCATCGGCATCGACAATTCGCGCCCCCTCACCTTTCACAATAAAGAGCGGATCACCACCTACGGGACCAAATGCTCTTGCGGGACTGTTCACACCGCCGGGAATCACCTGTTGTGCTGCGTCAAATAGCGCTTTTGAACGCGTGCTCAAATTACACCTCCGTGAGAAGACAAATAGAATTTCAAGACAACATCTTAATTACACCTCTCATTTTTTCCTGTCAAGCTAATTCCACCCCTTGCAAAACACGACTACAATCCGTATATTATTTGCACAGCGGCAGTAGCTCAATTGGACAGAGCATCTGGCTTCGGACCAGAGGGTTGGGGGTTCGAGTCCTCTCTGCCGCACTTTCTTTTTCAGGCACTTAAATTTTAAGTGCCTGAATTTTTTTCATCTTTATTATTCTACCAATGAGCGATACAATCACCATCAGAGGTGCGCGTCAGCACAACCTCAAAAACATCGATCTGGATATCCCGCGCAACTGCCTCGTTGTCATCACCGGACCCTCAGGGTCGGGCAAATCGTCCCTGGCCTTTGACACGGTCTATGCCGAAGGACAACGACGTTATGTCGAATCGCTATCCGCTTATGCGCGGCAATT
>JAGWBW010000076.1:772-3153 GCA_021295695.1 Candidatus Latescibacterota bacterium | reverse complement strand
CGCACACCGCGTTCAACAGTGGGCACCATAACCGAAGTCTATGACTATTTGCGTCTCTTATTTGCCAGAATAGGCACACCCCATTGTCCGATATGCAGCCAGCCCATTGTGCGCCAGACCATCGCGCAAATTGTCGATCGCGTGCTCGCACTGCCCGAAGGACAACGCCTTCAGATTCTCGCGCCCCTGATCCGAAATGCCAAAGGCACCCACCTGAATATTTTTAAGCAGTTGCGCCAGGAAGGCTATCTCAGAGTGCGCGTCAATGGCACAGTTGTCTCACTTGATAGCGATATCGTTCTCGATAAAAATACAGCGCACAACATCGAAGCCGTCATCGACCGCCTCGTCGTGCGCGGGAACATGGCCGCGCGCCTCGCGGATTCGCTCGAAACAGCCCTCGACCTTGCCAACGGCACTGCCACACTCGACATCATTGACGATGAAGAATGGACCTTTTCCACGCGCTTTGCCTGCACAGAGGGCCACTTTGAAATTGAAGAATTAGAACCCCGCCTCTTTACCTTCAACAGCCCGCACGGCGCTTGCCCCACTTGCAGTGGTACGGGTACAGTTTTTGAGGTCGATCCCGACCTCGTCGTGCCCGATCCTTCAAAATCCATCCTCGAAGGCGCGATTGCCCCCTGGGGTATTCCCAAGGGCAAACGCCAGGTAGAACAACGTCAACGCCTGGCGCGCAACCTCTCATTTGATCCCTCAACACCCTTTTCCAAACTTTCCAAAACAGTTCAAAGGGCGATCCTCAGAGGAAAAACCGGCGTTATACCCGATCTCCAGCACCAATACAAAGCGGCTACCTCCGACGACGCCCGGGAAAAAATCGAACGTTTTATGCGCGGACAAACCTGCCCCGATTGTCAGGGCGCATGCTTGCGCCCAGAAGCTCTCGCCGTCACAATTTCCAATTCTACAATTGCCGATATTGCCAGCATGCCCATTGCAAAAATCGGGCAATTCTTCCAAACGCTCAACCTCAAAAACAACGCGGCAGAGATCGCTGCCCCCTTAATACGCGAAATCGAAAATCGCCTCGCATTTCTCACGGACGTCGGCGTGGGCTATCTCGCGCTCAACCGCAGAGCCGCAACGCTTTCAGGAGGTGAATTTCAGCGCATTCGCCTCGCCACACAAATCGGAACCCGCCTCGTCGGTGTTCTCTACGTGCTCGACGAACCCAGTATTGGCCTGCACCCCCGCGACAATCGCAAACTCATCAACACCTTCTGCAATTTGCGCGATTTGGGCAACACGGTCATCGTGGTCGAACACGACCGCGAAGCCATGGAAATGGCCGATCATCTCATCGACCTGGGACCAGGCGCGGGTGAACGCGGCGGCAAAATTATCTCAGAGGGACCGCCAGAAACTGTGATCGCAGACGAAAACTCTCTCACCGGCAGCTATCTCTCTGGTCGAAAAGCCATTCCCCTCCCCCCCGACATTCGCCAACCTCGCGGGCATCTCTCAATCAGGGGTGCCAGCGGGCACAACTTGCAAAATGTCGATATCGATATTCCACTGGGCGTCTTTGTATGCGTCACCGGGGTATCTGGCTCGGGAAAAAGTTCGCTCATCAATCACACCCTGTATCCCGCGCTTGCCCATCAACTTTACCGCGCCAGCACAGAACCCTTGCCCCACAAATCTATCGAAGGCGTTGAACAAATCGACAAAGTCATTCGCATAGACCAATCCCCCATTGGGCGCACCCCGCGATCAAATGCCGCCACATATACGGGCCTCTTCACAGCGATACGCGAACTCTACGCGCAATTGCCCGAATCCCGAGTGCGCGGTTATGGCGCCGGGCGCTTCAGCTTTAACATCAAAGGCGGGTGCTGCGAAGCATGTCAGGGCGATGGCGTGCGCCGTATCGAAATGCACTTCTTGCCCGATGTTTTCGTCACCTGCGACGTATGCGGTGGCAGCCGATACAACAGAGAAACCCTTGAGATCCGATACAAAGGCAGTTCGATTGCAGACGTCTTAAACCTCACAGTAAATCGTGCCCGTACCTTCTTCCGCAATATCCCAGCCGCGCAGCGACAACTCAAATCACTCGCCGACGTGGGCCTGGGTTATTTGCGCCTGGGCCAGCCAGCCACATCCCTCTCTGGCGGAGAGGCACAGCGCGTCAAACTCGCAACAGAACTGGCGCGAACCGCCACGGGCAAAACGCTTTACCTCCTCGACGAACCCACCACGGGATTGCACTTTGACGACATCCGCGTCCTCATCGAAGTACTCGACCGCCTCGTTGACCGCGGCAATACTGTTCTCGTCATAGAACACAACCTCGACGTGATCAAACGCGCAGACTGGGTCATCGACCTTGGACCCGATGCTGGCGAAAACGGCGG
>JAGWBW010000076.1:0-748 GCA_021295695.1 Candidatus Latescibacterota bacterium | reverse complement strand
CACACGGGGCGTTTCCTCAAAGAAATTTTGATCCCATAAAAAAAGCGCCCCATCATTTACTGGGACGCTTTCACCACCTATTTCCGCTCTTCGTATTGCCGCCTGTAATATTCCCGATAACTCTCGCTATCTCGAATTTTGCGCCACCAATCTTCATTGCCCAAATACCATTCAACCGTCAGGCGCAACGACTCTTCAAAATTGTACTTTGGCTTCCAACCCAGTGCCATAATTTTTGATGCATCCAACGAATATCGCATATCGTGCCCGGGTCGATCAGCCACATGCTCCATCAAATCTCTGGGCTTCTCCAAATACTCCAGAATTTTTTCCGCAACAGAAAGCCCATCCGCTTCATTCTCACCCCCCACATTATACGCCTCGCCCTGCGCGCCCTCGTGCAGCACCAGATCAATCGCCTCGCAGTGATCCGTCACATAGAGATGATCGCGAATCGCCGTCCCTGCGCCATACACGGGCAATGCAATATCATTCATCGCATTGGTAATATAAATGGGCACGCGCTTCTCGGGATATTGAAACCCACCAATATTATTGGACGCGCGCGTAATCACCACGGGCAAACCATACGTAATAGCAAACGCCCGCGCCATCATATCTCCAGACGCTTTCGCCACCGCATAGGGATTGCGCGGTGCAATCGGTGCATCTTCCGTCCACGGGTCTTCGCTCGTTTCCAAAGACCCATACACCTCATCTGTACTTACCTGTAAAAATCGCTCAACAC
>JAGWBW010000343.1 GCA_021295695.1 Candidatus Latescibacterota bacterium | reverse complement strand
CGGCCTCGAGAGGGATGACGCAATTTACGCAGGGCTTTTTCTTTAATTTGGCGCACGCGCTCGCGTGTGAGGCTATATTTGTTGGCTATGGCTTGAAGTGTCCAACTGGCGCCATTGAGGCCAAAATAGAGACGGATGACGTCGGCTTCACGATTATCCAGGGTATGGAGCAGATCGTTGACTTCATCTCGCAGGGCATTGTGAAACATTTCAGCATCTGGTGGGACCTGGTCTTTGTCGTGCATCAAATCGATGAGCGTCGTATCTTCGTCGTGAATCGGTTTGTCCAAAGAAAATACGATCGGGCTGTGAGACAGCATATCGATGACCTGGTCTTCAGAGATGTGAAATTCATTGGCAATTTCCGCCTCTGTGGGCATGTGGCCTTCATTGCCTTGATACTCGTCGCTAAAGTTTTTAATTCGACGTAGCAGATCCAATCGATTGATGGGCAAACGGATCATGCGCCCCTGTTCGGCGAGCGTTTGTAAAATAGATTGGCGAATCCACCAGACGGCATATGAGATAAATTTGAAACCGCGCGTTTCGTCAAAGCGTTCGGTGGCTGTGATGAGGCCCATATTGCCAGCGCTGATCAGATCGGCCAGAGCCACACCTTGATTACGATATTTCAGAGCTACGTTGACCACAAAACGCAAGTTGGCCTTGATCAGGCGATCGCGCGCTTTGAGGTCACCGCGCTTCATTTTGACGGCGAGTTCAAATTCTTCTGCCGCAGAGAGGGGGTGAGAATGAGAGAGTTCTTTGAGATAGTATTCGAGACTGATATCTGATTGTTTGGATGAGGCGTTGACCATAGCCCAACTCCTTGCTGAACGGGACGCAGAATAATGATACTCAAAAATAAGGTACTGAAGATTGGGTTACATTAAATAGAAAAAAAGAATATAAAAGAGATAGCCCTTGAGGGCTTTAATTGCTGCGGCAAAAGTCGGATTTTCGGTTTTTTATTGGCGTCACCATGTTCAAATCGAAATGTTCGGGCACGTTCAATTGACAGCAACCCATCTAAAAATCCGACTGAAGCCCCAACTGTTCCGCCCAATAGAGTACCGAGAAGCATTTCGTCTTTGGCAGATAAGCCTTCGAATGACAAGCCTGCGAGTAATCCCGTAATCCCGCCCAGAATGCCATACTTCATGCCGCTCCGAATTGTCTCGGTCACAATCCGTTTCCCCCCGCGAGATGCAATGCGAATCTGATCAATTGCGCCCACTTTGATCCGTCGAAATCCCAGGGGCGTGTTGATGAGCATTTGCCCATCTTCCATCATTGGCAAAAGTTCACCTTTTATTTGCTCGCCATCTGCCAGTGCCATTTTTACTTGCAATCGCTCATAGGCGCGATAAACAGGTGATATTATTTTATAAGTTACTTTTTCATCTGTCACCAACGGATAATTCGGCGCAGCCTGCACATCGGATATCCAATGGATATAATCTCGAATGCGATTCAATTCTTCTACATCCCGGATGTGTAGCAATTGAGAGCGAGTGCCGGCCTCGTCGCGAAAGGTGACACAGATGCCGTATTGATCATCTGCCAATTTGAGAAATACCGCAGACTGAAATCCCGCTATTAGCTGTGTCAGCGTCGGCATGTTGTGGTGCTTTGTATATTCTGTCACGCCCTGAAAAACGCCCAATTGATTGCCCTCATCAAAATCAATTTCTCGCCCTACGGCTGGGCTGACAACCACAACAGTTCCGGTCACTTCACCCACCGTTATCACAGCCCAACGATCCTCTGCCCAGGTGCGCAACATCTGCGGCTTTTCCGCCGCGCCAACAGAAACGACTAATGCGAACAAAATACCAGCAACTTTGCCCGTGAGGCTACCACATCACGCGAAACTGCGTTGTAGAACGCGCTGTTTCCAGAGTTTGCAAATCTTCGACCACCACGCGCAGTGCTTTGGGTCCTGGCATGGTTTTTTCCAGTGCCAGTGCCAAAAACAACGGCTCCCAGTCGCTATCGCCGCGTTGTTCGTAAGACACGGCTGTTACCCAATCCGCCTGCTCTGCATCGCTGGCATCGCTTAGTGCCCGCATTTGAAAGGTGAGTTTGTAATGGGTAGCGCCAAAGCTGTCGCGCTGTAAGTTGTAAATTTCAAAATACACCACGGCTTGACCGTTGTGCTCATATTGCCGCAAGGGATTTGACAATATAAGAAAGCGATTGCGTCCAGGGGGGCGGTCTTCACGCTCAACGATACGCCGTGCGATTAATAAATCGCTGATATCCAGTTGATCGTTTAAAAATTGTCTCACCTCGAGCGTATCTCGAAATGTACCCACAGATTTTTTGGCGAGATCCTCCACTTCTGCCGATAAATAATAACGCCCGGCTTTTAAATTGAGCCGGTCACCCGCCAGCAAATAGCCCATGCCGAGTGCATCGTACTTCACGATGGGCATGCGCTGCACCCGACCTATATCTCGACGCAAAGTATCCCATTGGGCATCAAAAAGGAATAGGCCCTGGCGCAAATTGACGCTTTTTACACCTGCGCGGAGGTCTTTTGTTTCGACCTCATCGGCGTCCAGGGCATAATACACTTCAACACGCGCTTTGTCGTCTTCTCCGCGAAACTGCGCGATTTGATGTGGCGCGTTGTACCGCTCGTGCCAGTACGGATCCTGAAAATGGTCGGGATTGCGCTCGACAAACATCTTAAAGCCCAGGGGATTCATTTCAGAATCCAACCAGCCCAGGCGGAAATTCCAGTGATCGCGCGTGTCCGTATTTTCAAAAATGATGGTAAAGCCTTCGTATCGCCACAATTCCTTCCGATGCTCGTAATTATGTGACATCATCTGCCATCGCGCCCGCCAGGCCAGATAATCCTGCATATATCCGGGCAAATCCACACCTGTATGAAACTCTGCAGGTCTCGCCACCAGAGATACTGGATGACCATAGCGGATATAAACCTGTCCTTTATCCGTTGTCCATCCGGGAATGCCTTTGAGGGGATCGCCAAATCGCAAATTGGCATAAGCCACGCGCCGACAGTGTTCGAGTAATCGCTCGTTGTATTCGGTCAAAAATAACGGGTCTCGCCCTGTCCAGAATTTGCGAATCGCCGCGCGGTCTGGCGTAGTTGAGTCGGGGTCGGCGAGTATGAACACACTCATCATAAAGCGTTGTTCCTCTCCTGACATGCGTGCAAGCCCCCTGGTATAAGCCGCATAGGCATCCTGCAACCGGTCTTCAGTCTGGTAACCCAATCCCACAAAAAAATGTGCATGGGCATTGTCGGGATGCCGTTGCACATAATTTTCAAATAGAGGAATCAATTCACGAGCCATTCGACCTTCGTAATAGACCAGCCCCAATAAGTGATGCGAGGGCCAGTGGTCTGGGTGTTTGTCAATTGCACGCGTCAAATATCCAATGGCCGCATCGCGCGCTTCAATGCCGTAATTTTCCAAACTCAATGTTCTGACCGTTCTCCTGTATCTATTGGCATCCGAACCATAATTCACAATTTTGCGCTCGCCATCGAGATACCGCGTCATATTCCACATCTCAAAGCGCGCCGCCCAGTACAATGGTCCCACGTTGTCGGGATCGCGTTCAATACCCCGTTTGGCATATACAATTGCGGTTGTTCGCCGCCCAATGCGCCAGTAATACTCGGCCAGCGAGGTCAAAATATTTCCATTATTGGGCTGTTTTTGCATCGCCCTCTTCAACCATCGCTCTGCGCTGTGTACATGACTTTTTCCCTGCAACATATACAATGCCCCCAGCGCATGGGCTGCGCGTCCCAATGGATCGTTTTTAGCAGCCGCTTTTAAGAGAGACTCGCGTTCATCAAACGCCTGCGTCGTATCTGAGGCCG
>JAGWBW010000342.1 GCA_021295695.1 Candidatus Latescibacterota bacterium | reverse complement strand
GTTATACACCTATTACGATAATTTAGGGATGGAAAAACCTTTGGGCTATAACTTTTTGCGTAAGTCCTAATCAATAAAAACGCGGCCTCTTGACCGTCCTATCAGCCTGACAAACGCCAGACCTGCGTAACATCACATATTAAGAAAATCATCTATCTCCATATCGAGCCATTTCATAAGTCTTTGCATCTCTGCCTTTTTCGCCAGTTCTCGAGGACCGAGTTTACGCATCTTTTCTTTATAGTATGGTGTATGTCCTCTACCCATATTCGGAACAAAGAAGTAACCGACCCAGTTGAGTAAACTCAAGGTCCAGTCAAACAAATAGTTTCGAAGGGTTATACACGGCACATGGATAAACCAGTCGGCGTCCTCAAATTTTTTCATATAATAGTGTGAGGCTTCTGCTTTGCTTTGCAAATTGACCATACAACCGTGAAGTGCTGGAATTTCGGGACAAGCGAGAAATACAAAACTCAATGGGGGATTAAACAGATATAATTCAATGCCATGCACGCCTAAACTCGACAGATGCAGCTATGTCTCGTCTTTTTATTTAAAACCCCGTTCCCGTGCCTCCCTGAGCAATTGCTCGCGATCAAGCGCAACGTCTATGTTCAGAATCAAATTTCCTTCCAGTGTTTGGTCAAAACTTTGAATTATCCCTACTGTAGCCAGCGTGTCTCTCTTTCTACTGAGTCTGTAATATAGTCGAGCACTATGAGCAGGCTCCAATTCATGTATTCTTGAGTCAATCCAGTCTATTCTTGAGTCAATCCAGTCTAATCGTTCCCTTACTTTCAAGGATATGCACTGGTTATCGAGTATGCGTAAGTATTTTAACAACTCCTCTTGCACGACACGGTCAGAGCAGCATCCCTTATAGAATATATCGTGTGAACCCATTTTCACCTCCATTGGGTTGGATTATCGGTGTTTTCTCTTGATTTTCTCATTCTGGCATTATACATTGTCAAATAGAGCGGGTTGCAGTTTGCAGCACCATTCCCATCTCTGTATGTTGCGGCAGAAGGCCACAGGCTGCCAACCCGAACGACCTTCTGCTTCTTTCCCGCAGGCGCATCAAAAACCACTAAGATCAGACAAAAAACCGCGTGTCATAAACGAAACGCGGTTAATTATTGCATTACAAACAAAAAACCGGGTGCCACTTTTCCTGTGACATCCGGTTGATTTATTGTTCCGGTCAAATGCCACAGGTTGTCTGACTCACTCTATAGCCCAGATAGAGTTCGGCCCTTTCGGATCCCGAAACCATAACATTCAACCGGCTGGAATACAACAATATCCCAGCCTCTTTCAGTCAGGGCTATAAAGTGTAGTTAGACGCTCTTACAATACAAAATCTGGCAAACATTTGCAAGAAAAAATTGTTCAATAGCATAACAAGATGTATATTTTTTCAACGGTATGTTCAACCAAAAATCATGAGGAATCAGTATGGAAACCACCACTGACCCATTCAATCTCAATCGTTTTACACTCGCGCAAGAAGGAACTTGTGACCGCGCCTTATCAGAGTTGGAAAACGGACGGAAAATGGGCCACTGGATGTGGTACATCTTTCCCCAACTCGACGGTCTGGGATACAGTAAAACAACCAAATACTATGCCATAAAAAGCCGTGAAGAAGCCATCGCATACTTGAAACATCCCGTTCTCGGTTCAAGGATAGAGGCATGTGCAAAAGCTGTTTTGCGCCATAAGGGACGTTCGATATCTGAAATCTTCGGCTATCCCGATGATGTGAAATTGCGATCCTCAATGACCCTTTTTGCCGCTATCTCCGCATCAGACTCTGTTTTTGCTCGTGTGCTGGATGAGTTTTTCAATGGGTATCGAGATGACAAAACACACGAGTTATTGGATCAGGAAGCCAAATAGATAGGTTCTTATTTCATATTATAGAATCTTAGCAACCCTGATTGCACCTCACGGAAAGTGCAGGTCTCAAATCAAAGCTCAAATTCACGCAATTGTGATTGGTACGACACGCCT
>JAGWBW010000341.1 GCA_021295695.1 Candidatus Latescibacterota bacterium | reverse complement strand
CCAACAATCGCGCATGCAATGGGCGCAGCGGGCTACCGTCCCGTGCTCATAGGCCGCATGCACGCCCTGGGCACAGATCAGTTGCACGGGTATGTGGATCGTCCCATAGGAGATCATTCCTCAAACTACCCGGGCAAAGGCGACGCCCCCAGCAACTTAATCCACTCGGTTCAAAAATCAGGTGCGGGCCAGAGCAGTTACGAAGTACACGATGAAGATGTGACAGCGGCAGCAATTGATTTTATCAATCGAGAGGGCATAAAAAAACGCAGCGGACAAACGGATCATCCCTTTTGCTTGCATGTGGGATATATACTTCCACACTCGCCTTATATTGCGCGAAAAGCAGATTACGATCAGTACATCAATGTGATTACCCCTCCAAAACATCCCAAACCAACAGGCGATGAGTCACATCCCTTTTTTCAATGGTGGCGAGAACGGAACCGTTTCCTGGAAATTGAAGATACCGACACCACGCGTGCCCGCGCAGCTTACTGGGCACTGGTCACGGTGATGGATCGCATGATCGGGCAGATTTTGGAGGCATTAGAACGGAATGGATTTGTACAGAACACAATGATCGTATATTCATCAGACCACGGCGAACAGGTGGGAGAAAAAGCACTGTGGATGAAACGAACATTTTACGAAGAATCTGTTCGAGTACCGGCAATTATTTCATGGCCCGATGTGCTGCCCAAAGGACAAATCAATGACCGCGTCATCAGCGCATTGGACTTAAATGCAACCATGCTCGACGCATTGGGCGCACCCGAATTACCCCATTCGCGCGGGCGCAGCCTGTTGCCATTGCTGCACGGTGAAGTGGATACGTGGGAAGATATTGCTTTTTCAGAGTACTGTATCTACGAAGGTCACTACCAGCGTATGATTCGACAAGACGATTGGAAACTGATTTACTATCACGGCTATGATCCGCAATTATTCAATCTATCCGAAGATCCAGAGGAATTGCACAATCGAGCGGACGACAGCGAATGTCGGGCGATTCGAGAAGAACTAACCGCAAAAGTGCTGGACGGGTGGGACCCTGAGTGGGTTGCAGAAAAGATGCTGGAAAAAAGAAGAGATCTGGAAGTCATTCGGGAATGGGCAAGCGCGACAAATGCACCCGAACAATGCAAATGGCCTCAAACCCCACAAATGACGTATTTGGATTAACAAGCATTTAATCCTTGATCCGTAACCGCATTTCCGATATTTTCAACCCATCGAAAAAATACCCACAGGGGTTTTTACGGAGGAATGATTGATGGCGAGGTCGAAGTTTTTGGCCGACCGATTTTTTGTCGGCCTTTTTTTTGTACTCATGGCGAGTTTAAGCGGTTGTGATTTTCTATTACCGAAAGAAACAGTCTATGTCACCGTTCCCATTCTGAACTTGCGAGAGAAGCCGACAACAAAATCGCAGGTAGTTGAGCGGTTGCAGCGCGGTCGTGAACTGGAAATTTTTGAAAAAGCCAATCCCTGGTTACATGTGCGCGCAGATGGAAAAACTGAAGGATGGGTACACGGCAATTATGTCGGAGACGCCGCAGCCGTGCGCGCAGCTTTGCAAAAAGACCTCGCGCGTCGTTCTTCAAGTACGCGGAAAAAGCGCCCCACACCCACAACGCGCCCAACTCAGCCTGCAACTGAACCGCAAGAGACGCCAGCAACCCAGACAACGCCACCGTCTCCCGGTGCGCTATCCATTGATGGCATGATCGCGGGGATGCCCGATGATCTGATACTGGAAGAAGTGGATCCTCTCGAGGGACAGCCACGGCATTTCGGCGCAACGGGCAGTGGACAAGTCGTACTGGAGTTCTGGGGGCCAGAAGCCGATTTGTTGCGATCCGAAATTATGGTAACCGTGCTCGATATATCCGATGCAGACTTGAATCGCAATGCAGCCCTCGTACGCTTATTTATCCAAAATGCCGTACCACAATGGCAACGCGACACAGCCTGGGTCGCAAATTTTTTGCGGGAATTGTCGAGCCAGGATGTTGGCA
>JAGWBW010000340.1:2032-3402 GCA_021295695.1 Candidatus Latescibacterota bacterium | reverse complement strand
ATTAAACCATTGATTGCCAATACCAAAAGATGTGTTCGCGTTTTTTCGATTTTTTTGTGTATTTTCTTTTTTATGACATGCAACCAGACGCCGCCTCTTCCAGGTACAGATTCACCCGCTTCTGAATCTGCGCTTCCGTCTATCTATTCCTACACTATTGTCAATACCTATTTACACGATCCCAATGCGTTTACGCAGGGGTTGGTTTTTGAAGATGGTTTTTTTTATGAAGGTACCGGACAATACGGTGCTTCAACGATTCGCAAAGTTATGCCTGGTACAGGCGCGGTTTTGACGCAGAAAAGTGTTGCACCTAATTTTTTTGGCGAGGGTGTCGCGATCTTTGGCGATCGCCTGTATCAACTCACGTGGAAATCGGGTATATGCTTTGTGTACGACAAAAGTACGTTTGAGTTGCAGGTCCAGTTTACATATTCCACGGAGGGCTGGGGGCTTACTCACGATGGCGAAAAGCTGATTATGAGCGATGGCACAAATATTATTTATTTTCGGGATCCCAATACATTTAGAGAAATTGGGCGTATCGAAGTGACCGATAGCACTGGTCCCGTTCATTCTCTCAACGAGCTTGAATATATTGAGGGACAGATTTTCGCCAATGTATGGCAAACCGATCGCATTGCCCGCATTGATCCCAAAAGCGGTAAGATTACAGGATGGATCAATCTCGCGGGTATTCTCTCTCAAACCGATCGCTTGAATCACCGCGTTGGTGTGCTAAATGGCATTGCCTATGACGCCGCGGCTGATCGCATTTTTGTTACGGGCAAGTGGTGGCCCAAATTGTTTGAAATTAAACTCGTTCAGTAATAGGAGTTACCCATGAAATGGACAGAGGAACAACTCGCACAATACGATGAACAGGGCTATCTCTTTATGCCCGGTTTGCTTTTATCCGACGAGGTTGATGCACTCAATAGCGATGTTCCGCTTTTGCTCAGTGGGGAGAACGACGGGTTGCATCGGGAACGCGAACGCGGCGGTGCTGTGCGTCAGGTTTATCTCGCCCATCGTAGTGTTGATGTTTTTCAGGAGCTTATCAGCTACCCCAAAATCCTGCATCCCGTTCGGCAGATTCTCAAAGATGATGTGTATGTCTGGCACTCGAAACTCAATGTCAAGGATGCGTTTGAAGGCACGGTCTGGCTGTGGCATCAGGACTATGGGTACTGGATGTGGGATGGGGTTGGTCCGCGTCTCGTATCCGCTATGGTTTTCCTGGATCGAGCCACGCTCAACAACGGTTGTTTGATGGTGGTATCGGGGTCTCAAAAATGGGGGCGGCAGGAGCACTATGCGGACACGACTACGACGAGCTATAAGCAGTGGTGTATTGATACAGATACTCT
>JAGWBW010000340.1:0-2022 GCA_021295695.1 Candidatus Latescibacterota bacterium | reverse complement strand
ACGGGAAAACCGGGTGATGTGCTGTTTTTTGATTGCAATATCGTGCATGGCTCGGGTCATAACATGTCGCCATTGCCTCGCAAGACATTTATTATTGCGTACAATGCCATTTCCAATAAGCCTCGTGAGGTGGATAATCCCCGATCCGACTGGGTGGTGGCTCGCACGTTTGATATTGTTTGACTTGACATTGAAAAGGAAGTAATCTATTCTCCTGACCATCACATAGGAGGCTGCGATGTCTGCTACACAAACTGCCCCGCGTACAAATGGCAGAGCTAATGCTCTTACAAAATTCAAAATTGTAGATTGCGATGTACACCATTCCCCGGGTACAGGCGATGCACTCTATCCGTATATGCCGCGCCATTTTGTCGAGTATATCAAAGATTTTGGTACGATGATGCCGAGACTCGGGTACACCAATATGCCGGGAGGTGGTGCGCGAAAAGATCTGTGGGAAGATCCAAAGCAAAATCCCTCCCATCAGCCACAGGTTTGTATTGAAAAGCACCTCGATGCCTATGATATAGATTATGCGGTTCTCACGGGAGGACCTTATGCAGCAGCCGTTCACAATAATCCGGATTACGCATCGGCTTATTGCAGTGCTTTTAACGATTGGACAAAAGACCACTGGATCAGTGCCGATCCGAGGTTTCGGGCTTCGATCCATATTTGCCCCGTGGATCCGCAACTCGCGGTAAAGGAAATCGATCGCCTGGGTCCCGATCCGGATTTTGTGCAGGTTATGATGCCTGCGGGCGCGCGCATGCCTTTTGGCAACCGCCACTATCATCCTATTTACGAAGCCTGTGAAAGACACGGGTTGCCCGTTTCGGTTCATTTTGGGGCTGAAGGCGCAGGTCTTGCAGCACCGCCCACTGCTGCGGGATATCCCACCTATTATCTCGAGATGCGGATGGCGCGGCCCCAAATTGCACAGGCTCATGTCACCAGTCTCGTTGTGGAGGGCGTGTTTGAGAAATTCCAGAATTTGCACTTTATATTTGTCGAGATGGATACTTTCTGGCTGCCGGGTCTTATGTGGCACCTCGATCTCGATTGGCGCGCGCTGCGCGATTACACGCCGTGGGTCAAACGCCTGCCCAGCGAATATATTCGCGAGCATATCCGCCTGGGCACGCAACCTATGCCCGATATACCCGGGGGGAAAGAAGATCTGGAGACGTATTTGCGCTGGATGCACGCCGAAGATACCCTCGTTTTTGCCAGTGATTATCCACATTGGGACTGGGATGAACCCGGTCACGTCCTTCGCAATATTGATCGCGATCTGAAAAAGCGAATTATGGGCGAGAATGCCGCTGAGGTACTTGGGCTTTTCTAATGTCGAAACACAGGGTAGCGAAAATAGTAGATCTGCCTCCCGGCGAGCGCAAGATCGTGACGGTTAATAACCGGGAGATCGGTGTTCTAAATGTGGATGGCAATCTGTATGCCCTGCGCAATATTTGCCCGCACCGCCTGGGTCCGATCTGCAAGGGGCGCGTGCGTCCACTCGTCGTGTGGGAAGGTGAGACCCATATCGGCCATGAACGCGAAAACGAAATTATCAAGTGCCCCTGGCACAACTGGGAGTTTGATCTGAAGACCGGTAAATCGATTACGGATGACGATTTGCGCGTGCGTACCTATCGCGTGGAAACCGAGGGTGATGATGTTGTGCTTTATCTGAGGTGAGATGTGAGAGGGCCTCACACAAAGACACGGGCGGTGTACAACTGGCCGCATCTCAGGCCAGTTCACACACAAAGATACAAGAGGTGGGGAAGGGTGGACTTGGTTACTGATAACTTTTTAAAGAGATACCTATGCAACTTACTTTTAGCACCACTGTTTGTCCCGATTTACTTTTGCCCGATGCTCTGAATGTTGCTACAGAAGCGGGCTTTGATCGTATTGAACTATTTCGTACATGGAGCGAGAGTTCGCCCGTTCACGCGGATACATCGGTGCGTATGGTGCGGGAGCGTCTGGACAATGCGGGCGTTACGCTCA
>JAGWBW010000339.1 GCA_021295695.1 Candidatus Latescibacterota bacterium | reverse complement strand
TCTCCTCCTGTGAGTGGGGTGAAAAACTCACAGAAGGATAATTCATTTTTTCCTTTTTATCAATTGCTCAAGGTCAAGTATTAATATATCCTTTTTTCTTATCATTTCTTTTTGCAAGTGCCAATCCGTTACTAAAAGAATACGCCTTATCAAATTGTGGCTCGATCACCATCTTGCCTTCCCGATCAATATATCCCCATTTGTCCCCGATCATTACACTCGCCAACCCCTCGGAAAAATCATCCGTCTTATCAAATTGTGGCTCGATCACCATCTTGCCTTTCCCATCAATATATCCCCACCTGTCTCCAATTTTTACCGCCGCCAAGCCCTCTGCAAAAAGCCCAACAAAGTCAAATTGAGGGTCGATCATGACTTCGCCTACTACGTTGATATATACCCACTTGCCCTTGAAGAAATTCCTGATTTTTACTATCGCCAAGCCATCAGAAAAAGGAAATGCCAGATCAAATTGCGGCTCAATCACAACCTCACCTGCTGCGTTGATATACCCATACTTACCCCTATCAGAGTCACCGATTCTCACTACCGCCAATCCCTCTGAAAAAGACCAGGCATCATCAAACTGTGGCTCAATCACAGCCTCACCTGCTGCATTGATATACCCCCACTTGTCTCCGATCCTTACTGCCGCCAACTTTTCAGTATCCAGTTTTGCCTCAGACTTCTCCACGGTTTCCGCTGAAGACAACTTTCCCGAATCAGAGCAGGAAAACAGAAGTGTTGAGAAAATCAGGATGTATAAGATATTGTTCATTGCAACACCTCCCTTTCTCGTGATAGCGCCTGCCTCTGTCTTACAACCCAATCAAATACGACACTTTGAGCAGCACTGATCATCTGATCTGGGTGAAAATCGTCAGATGTTCTAACTATTCCAATCGAAACGTAACCGGCTGAGTCATCCATACAGCTATGGGTTTACCATTGTGTTCAGCAGGCTTGAACCGATATTGCGATATCGCATCTATCGCCGCCTGATGAAACACCTCCGGGCCTTTCAAAACACGCACATCGCCCACCGAACCATCCACATTGACCATAAACTTCAAAAACACTATGACCCTTGGCGGATACACAGGCTTAACAGATTGCAAAAGTTCGGGTTTTTCTTCAGCCATAAAAAATTCGAGGGTTTCACTACTATCAGCATCGACAGACGCAGGAGGCGTAGTCTGTTGCTTTGGCAATCGAAACGTGAAAGGCATAGTCATCCACACGGGCACAACTTTACCATTGTACTCCGCGGGCTTGTACCGATATTGCGATATCGCGTCTATTGCTGCCTTTTGAAATACCTCCGACCCTGTGGTTCTCAAAACCTTCACATCGCTCACCGAACCATCCACATTAACTACGAACTTCAAAAACACTCTGCCTTCCAAACTATCTCTGAGAGCCTCTTCCGGATGTACAAGCTTAACAGAGTGCAGGACCTTGGGCTTTACTTCAACCATATAAAATTCGAGGACCTCACTGCTATCAGCATCACCAGATGCAGACGGCGTGGTCTTTTGCTCCTTAGAATCTAATGAAAACTCAATTGGCATAATCATCCACACGGGCACAACTTTGCCATTGTGCTTCGCAGGCCTGAACCGATGTTGCAATGCCGCATCTATCACCGCTTGATGAAACACCTCTGGCCCTTCCAAAACGCTCACATCGCTTACTGAGCCATCCACATTAACCACAACCTGCACAGTCACTTTGCCTTCTATATTATTTTTTCTCGCCTCTTCGGGATATACAGGCGTAACAATATCTATGGGATGGGGTTCTACTTCGACCTCTCTATATTCGAAAATCTCACTACTATCAGCATCCACAGAGTTGGATCGCGAGGTCTTTTGCGCTGGTATAGGATCAGGCTTTTTCTCATCCTCGGTCAATCCCATAACCTCAAGACTACCTTCATCCTGCGTATATGCCTCTCGAATTGAAAAAGGCACAATCGCCAGACCAATGAGAATGGGAATTGCCAACTGCCATTTGGACCGTTTCACATTGTCCTCCTTA
>JAGWBW010000075.1:2223-16777 GCA_021295695.1 Candidatus Latescibacterota bacterium | reverse complement strand
CGAGGTATCGGCGGTCGCCACCGATCATATACCCTTCGAGACCTTCGTCTGTTACGATTTTGAAGATCGAGCTTGCCGATTCTTTTTGTTCTTCTCCCCAGACGCCGTAGCCCCACTTACTCGGTCGAGACCTGCCGCCTGGTGTGCGGAATGTAATCACTTCAATGTCTGTAATTTTCATGGGGTCCTCAATTCAAAAGACGGAAGGGAACACAGATTACTCGCGATGTTTCAATTTAGTTTCTTATACTGAAAAATCAAGGATAAGCGGATATCTCTACCAGGTATGGACCCAGTGACCTCCCTCGGGAAACCAGATGAGGTCGACGATGGAGGAGGCGACGATGCCGGCGACATACCCCACCGTGATGCCGATAAAGAAAGGGGCGGCGCGGCGGTAGAGCGCGATCCCTCCGATGCGTAGCAGGATGAGTTTCGCTGCCCAGGTGAGGAATAGCGAAAAGGAATAGAATCGCAGGCCACGTGTGTCTTGAAAGACCAATCCGAGCGGGTGAATTGGCCACCAGGGAAGACGGTTGCGCAGGAGAAGCAGGAGACCTGCCTCGAGGCCCCCGATCAGCCAGACGATCATTTTGCTGGGATCGAAGACAGTGCGATCGACGTGAAGGATGTCTGATCGCATCGCGTTGTAGGAACCAACGGGACCTGTGCTCGAGCTGAATGGCGCAAGATGTAGGTTCTGTCCGCCGTAATGATAGGCGATATAGATGATAGAGACGAATGAGGCGGCTATACCGACGACAAAGGCCAGCAAAGCCAGGCCAGGGAGGCGGGAAAATGTTCTGGTCTGTCCGCCGAGAAGCTTGAAGTGGTGGGGTAGCGCGGGCCACGCCGGTACGCGAGCATTACCAAAGAAACCGCAGGAGTTCACCAATCCGATTCCGACGAGGTCTTTCCGGTCCAGATGCGCTGTGCCGACAAAGCTTGTCAGCAGCTCTCCGCCCTTGGCTCCGTAGGGATTGGTGGTAGGGGGAAAGAGGTGGGTGAACCCGGTGGCAGCGGTGAATTTGGCCACAGTGAAGTAGGCAATATAGAGCAGGAGTGTGTGAAGCACAGCAATCGGATAGGCCATGCCAATGGCGTGCATCCACCCGATGATGTAAATTGTGGCGGCAAAAAACGCGATCAATACAGCGCGATAGCGCCTCCCATCACCCGCTATGCGGTTACCAGTGCGAGCCGACTGCCATACCTGGTGGAGATGCTCCCGTGTCGCCCAGACCGACCATATTACGAGCAGTACCATAGCACCGTGGCTTTCGATCTCGATGATCTGTTCGGGTCGGGCCTGCTGGCCTGCCATGCCGACAGAGAAACCCGTCCGGTTCATCATGCCCAGTTTTAAGGTGGCGAGAAGTCGGATAAACCAGAAACTGAACAGAATATCGAGATCGCAGAAGTAGGTGAGTCCCACGACAGAAGGCAGGATGCGAATAGGGATGAATGGGTAGCCTTTGGCAATCTCTATCTGTTTGCTTCCGATGCCGCCATAGATGCCCAGAGGCGGTAGTTCGTGAAGGAAATAGCCCGCGATATTGTATAGAATGACGCCGAACACAGCGAAGAATCCTGCCCAGAAGATCTTTTTTTTGAAGATGGCAGGCACGCGGTCGTGTCCGTCGAATCCCGAAGTCAGGTAGATAGCGAACTGCCCGAGAGGATATGTCAGGCGCTCGGCGTCCTCCCACTGCCGCTGGAAGAGCATGCAGAGGCAGACTCCCGCGGTAAACAGGGCAATGGATACGGTCCCCCACCAGAATATGGGTTTGATCCACCCGATCCAGGGTATCGCCATACCCGGAGAAAGACCGTCGAAGAAAGGTCGAATGACGCCTGTATCCGTATCTGTAAACGCCCACCAGGGAATAGCGCTGAAAAGGACCTCTTGCCACTGGTTTTCGGGAGACGCGTAATAGGTCGGGGTCGAGACGATAGTGGACCAGTAAGCTGCCCAGCCTTCAAGAGCAATGCCGGAGGAAACCCAGGACATACAGTAGATGACCAGAAGCTCTCTGCCGCTGAGGACGGCGGAAGGGAAGAAGGCTTTCAGAACGATATTTACAAAGAGCCAGAGAAAGAAAGGAATCAGCATCGCCATGGGGTATTGTGACTTTACCAGGGCGGAAGATCCCATGACCAGGCCTGCGTGATTGGTATAGATGTGCAGGGCAACGATGGTGACCACACCCAAGAAGACAGAGCGAAGCGTGATGAGAGCTGGCCTGGAGGTTTCGATGTTTTCTGTCGGATTTATCTTCGGTGTATCCAGTGATGACATCCATAATTCCCGTTGGCTGGATCGATGCGTACCCATCAGACGATGAACGAGTTCCTGAGATTGTGTTATCGGAGAAAGAGTTGCTGGTGAGTCTCAATCTTTCGACCAGGCGAAATCCCCTTCTTTCAGGACGGCGAGGTCGGGCACTCCCCGGTGTACTTCCAATGCCGTCCGGAAGAGGCGCGATTTGCCCTTTGCTCTGAGGAGAATTGTGCCTTTGCCATCTGGAATGGGGTTGCCGGGGGTCCGCGCTGATGTGATTTCGAAGGGACCGTCGGAAACGGCAAGTAAGCGCAGCCAAACCCGATCGGAAATTCGCCAATCTACGCAGAGAGTTCCGTCTGTAGAAGTGGTCTGGCGATCCCTGAGCCAGGCAAACACGCCGTAGTGAGACAGAGGTGGGAAATCGAGGTCATCGATAACGTTTGAAGGACGAACAATCATGCCGCCTTTAGCATGAAATACCCACGCGTACCGGTGGATGGTATCGGACATGCAGCGATCTTCGATCCATATGCAGGGTGGTCCGAACCGGATGCGGCGTTCCAATTCCACACCCTCGTACGCGTCTTCGAGTACGGCAGATGCCTGTCGAGGATCTATTTTACGGAATTCCAGCCGGGCCTTTTCCACTGGCTGTTGATTCTGCTCATCTACCATCAGGGTGTTATGCGACAATGTGCTTCTGTAATAGGCATGGATGTCGCTGACAGCATAGCCCGCGGTGCCGAGGTCGGACGCGATTTGTACTCCGAGAGCCCTGAGATCGATAGACAGCTTATCGGGATGGTCGTGACCGGCTCCGTGCGCACCTCCTTTGAACAAAAGATAGAAAGGACCTTTAGCTGTGTCTTCCCGAAAGATGCCGAAGCCCATGGCCGAAAGATGGGTGGATCCCTGCGACAGCGGATCTGCATCAATCTCGTCAGGACCGAAGGCAAGTGCGGTCAGGCTGTTGCGGGGGATACCTCGCTTGTATATGGCACTGAGCGTTTCTGCGAACAGATCGCCGCCGAGTTGTCCAGCAGCGTATTCGTAAACGTGTCTGTAGATGGCCAGAGAACGTGAACCGGGCGATCCCAGGTCACCCACGCATGGCAGGTCGAGATGCTGATCGCACATGTGTATGGGTGCTTCGAACAGCTTTTCAAAACGCGTCTGGATATCCAGGGTCACCTGACCTTGCTGGCGAAGCATTTCAAACACAGTGATCATAGGACAGATCGAGTAGAAATGGTAGAACATGGTCCCTTCAAACCAGAATCCATCCACTTTGCCTTCCGGGTCGGTTCTCAATCCGTCGGTAAGTAGCGCAGATAGGCCTCCACGGTCGCCGCCCAGACCCATTGAAAGCCAGTCTTCATGGCCGGTCGCCTCGCTGGAGAGAGCCAGGCACGCACCCACGTAACAGGTCATGTTGTGCGCGCCTGTACGTTCGAAAAATTGGATCTGCGAAGGCATCCCGGCTTCAAAGATCCCTTCGCGGATGGTTTGGTGGTCGGTGCTGGAATACGCCTCGCTGTCGCGCGTCCAGGAGTAAGCATTAGCTATTAGAGCCAGTACCTGGGCATCGTAGAGCGGCTGGAAATAAAGGGCGTCACCGTGGTTCCCTTCGCGGAGATCTTCCCGGGTGAAGAACTGGGCTGCCAGGCGCATCCCTTCGGCTATCCAACTGGCATAGCGTTCCTCCCCGGTGAGGCCGTAGAGCAGTCCCAGGCTGCGCATAAGGCGATAGGTGCGTTCGTGGGTGAGCAGTGTCCAGGCCCGGTGTTGGACTTCACTTTCGTGGCGTGATTGATCTGTCGGATCCAGAAATCGATGTGGGCTCTGGGGGTCATAGATCAGGTGCTCGGCAGTGGTGTGCGAGTAGAAGTCGTGGCGCCACCCTATCCGTTCTTCGGGTAGCTGCGGTGGTTTTTTGAGTACAATCTCGGCTTCTTCTTGCATCTGTGAGAGGGAATCGGCGGCCCACTGCAGTGCGTCTGTTTTTCTGCGGATCTCTTTTAGGCGTTCCGCACCAAAGAAAATTGTCGGCCAGACATCCTCGATGATCATACCTGAATCATAGGGCGATAAAGTATAGGGCCATTGAAAGGAGCTGGCACTTGTCGTGGGTATTTCGGTCATTTCATCTCCTCAGATTGCCAGTTGTTTTCGACCGCGGCAAAAAAAGAAAAGCCTCCTTCATTCAGATCTTGGCACTATACCAAACATCCATCAAGCTAAGGAGGCTTTCATAAGGAATATGGACGTATCTCTATTCAGTGGTCTGGAGACTCACACTCAGTTTCGTATTGGCGGTATCGGGCCTTGTGGTATTGTCTCAGGTCTGGTTCAAAACGCAATTCCCACTGAAAACCGGCTCACATTGGCGAAAAACTCGTTCCTGGTAAAGGAATAATCGATCAGGACCTGCCTCTCGCCGATACGTTGCATCACGCCGGCTCCCGCGGTCAGGCTTTCCATATCGTGATTGAACTTGTAGCCAACCCGGAGCGCCAGAAACTCCTGAAACCAGTATTCTCCGCCCAGGTAAATCCGCTCGCTGAAATCGCGCGGATGGATGGCGTCGAATGCCAGCGATAGAGAGTGTGAGGGGGAGTCAAAGAGTTCCATTGCAGCGCCGATATGGAACGTCAGGGGAAGCTGAAAACCGATTTTCTGGTATTCGATTTCTGGCGAGAAGTTCCGAATGTAGATCCCCAGTCTCAGGCTCCTCAACCCGGTGTAGTAGATGGTCCCAAACGTGAAGTTTATCGCATCCGCTTTATTATCAACGGCCACGTTGGATGTCCCCACGGGTGAGATTGTGCTTGAGCCCAGGTGCTCGGACACATACTTGATCTGGCCCCCGATGAAGAACTTGTTTGTCAACTGCTTGGAATAAGCAAGTCCCGCAAAATAGGCCCCCACGTCGATGCTTCCTGTCTCGGTAAATCCCTTCTCGTTCCCGGCGACCTGCGTCCCGATCAATTCACCGTAATTGACAGCGCCGAAGTTCACTGCAAAAATCCCGTGAGATGTCTTGTAGGCAGTCCCCAGCGCCGTATAGTTGATGTCCGCGATCCACTGAACTCGGTGTGCGACCATCTGGATCTTAGAGTCCATGCGGGCCATGCCTGCCGGATTGTAGAACATGGCATCGGCACCGTCACCTACCATCGAATACGCCCCGCCCATTGCCTCCGCCCGCGCACTGAGACCAATCTTCAAAAATTGAAACCCCGTCTGGGCCAGTTTCTTCTTCTGAGCCTGGACAGGTGTAAACAGGCACAACAGCAGTATCAGAGTTAAACCCATACATTTTTTCATTGTATTTCTCCTTATCCGAGACCGTCGATCACCTGACGATAACGAATTTGACAAAGCTGGATTCTCCGCTTGGTATCTCTACATGCGCGATATAGACGCCGCTGACAACGATCTGCCTGGTTTCGGTCGTCAAATCGCTCCAGGGTTCATCCCCCGAACCGTCCGTGTGTTCCAGGACTTTGATCAGGTCTCCACTTATAGTGAAGATACGGATTGTACATTCTGGCGGCAGCCCTGCGAACAGGATCTTGTCATTTTCTCCTGGGAACTGGAGTCCTGCCTCTGCTGCCGTAATATTGTAAGGATTGGGTACGACTCTGATATCGGCCAATGCATTCCCTGGTGCCCGTGTCAGAGAGACCGGTTCTGTCGTTCGGTTATACAGGATGCCACTTTCGACGCTCTCGCCGGGTCGAAGTCCATTCTCGGTGCCCGGCTGATTCTGCGACCCATCGTCAAACGCTGTGACAGCGTAATAATAAGAAACGCCTCGCTGGGCGGTGATGTCGTCAAACGAGTGGACGCTGTTGCCCAGAGACTCGTGGATCACCGTGAACGTCGTGTCGGGACTCCCAACCGCACGATACACCCTGTATCCGGCAAAGTCGGACGCGGATTCGGATTCGGACCCCCACAAAATCTGGACCCTATCGGGACGCCCCCATACCTCAATGGATGGCGGTGGCGGAGCCTTGGGGACGTTGTAATTGTGTCGTACGGCCCACTCCGCGTTGTAGATGTTCTGGAACAGAGAGTCTTTACCCGTGGCGACCCAGTTGTCTTTGGCGCGATCGACGGCCGTCGGAATGAGATCCGGGAACGCCTGGCCCACGGGCGGGATTTTGTCTTCGCCTTCCCAGGTCAGCGTTCCGTTTTTCCATCTTTGTCCGATATCCCACCGCATCTCGCGAGAAAGGGAGCCGCCGACAACGGCGTACACCACCCGGAAATCATCTCCGGCCTTCATCTCGTCGAATGGTCCCAGAGACATATAGATGGCCCCACGTCCCTTTGTCGCATCTTGCACCCATTTGATCTTTCGCTCATCCATTCGCGACTGGTAGCGCACACGCCCCTCGGCGGGGACGTTAAGGCCGAAGTAGTAAGCCTTCTGGCCCTCCACCAGTTCGGGAAAACCGTAATGGAAGGAGCTGTATTCCAGTTCGGTCACCGTTGGATTGTTTTGGTCATGCTGTTGGGCGGTGGTGTATTTCTGCAGTCCGGATGCAAACACATGCGGTTGCTCTCGGTCGTCGGTAGGGTCGTCAACAGATTTGTCAACGTGTAGAATGGCGATGCCAACGTAGGATGGTTCTTTGATAAATCCCGTCGTCTGATCGGGATTTCCGAAGGTGTCGTATTGCTGACCCCTGTTCCAGGCGGGATAATTGTAGGCGACCCGCAGCGAATCGCCTTCCCGTTCTCCATACGTTGTGCTCCATCCGAAATTCCCCACATCCTGATTGACCCATGCAGCGAGGGCAAAATATACGCCATTCAGGGTTTGGGCGGGCAGATCTACCTGTATCCCGGACGGCGTCAGGTACTGGCCTGTGGTATTCTTGAAAGTCCAGTCATAAAGCACATAGTCGTCGTGGTTGACCTGCGAAAAAACGAACACCTTCTGATGGATCGTGATTCCGACCGAGGTTCGAATCCAGGATTCGATTAACTGATCTGCGCCTTTGCCCCCACTCGAATCGATATAGTCTGGATTGACTTCATCCCCTTCCAATGGAAAGAAAGGCTGGATGGGAGCACCCTGAACGGATATAGATGGAGGCTGGAACCTCACATATCTTCTAATCGTAAACCCATCCACATCGAGAGGCATATTGTCAAAGGCCTCTTCGCCGTTATAGACGCTCGTTCCGCTGGTCTTGAAGCCCCAGGTGGCACCCCTCTCATCGGTCCAGTCCCTAACCGCAACCCTCCACGCGATATTCTCCATGAATCGGTTTCCATTGTAGTAGAATTGTCGATATGATCCAAGCGGCCTGGACATATCGCCGGAATCGAAAATGGCGCTCCACATTTGCCCGATTCTCACCCATTTGAACACATCTGCCCGGGCAGTGTTGTCGAGGACCAGGAAGGCAATCAATCCAAAAACGATCGCCACCAGTGCCTTCGGGATCCTTATCCTTTTCACTGAATATTTCATGGCTTTTCCTTCCTCTTAACTGTCAGAAACAGAACAGCTTTTTAAAAACTCACCTTGATCCCGAAGAAGATATCCCTCGGAGGCAAGAAGGTCGCGCTTTCTGCGTTCGGCATTATGATATGGCTGTCCTCTCCTCCGATGGCCCCCATCCTGTCGTTCCCCACCGGATTTTCGTAGGCCGGAGATTCGGGCAGGTTCAAGGATGTCATATAGTCCTCCCTGTCGGAGGTGCTGACAAAACCCGCGTTCCCATTGAAGTATTTCTGGTTGAACAGATTCGTAATATCCACAAACAGGCCGACATCTACTCCTCTCGCCACGAAGTCTTTGGATATTCGTGCGTTCCAGTTCGAATAGTTCTCCCACTGGAGGTTGTTCTGGATGCCTGGAATCTGGTTTGGGTTGTAGGTGATCCAGCCCCCGGCTCTCCAGTTGTAGAAGAAGCTGAATCGAAATCTCTCCAGCGGCTTGAATCCGGCTACTTCTGGTCCGGAATCCGGCGGCACCAGGAGCATCACATTCGCCCGGAATGAGGGCCGGGTTTTAGGCCTGCTCTGGTATGGGTTCTGTAGGCCAAAAAGCCTGTGTTGAACCGGGTCCTCGTAGTAGTTCCGGCGCCCGATAAACCCACTGGTCAGGACCATATAGTTGTAATTCGCCCATCCTGTGAACCACTGTCCCACGCTTTTATCCACTCTGATTTCGAAACCCCTGATGTCCGCGTAGTTGTTGTTTTCAACGGTGGTATAGACCACGCTTCCATCTACATTGTTGTAGGTGACATTGCCAGCCTGATCGGCGACATCCTTATAGTATCCGGCCAGATGAATGAGCACCGTATTGAACAGATTGTGGTCATACCCCAGTTCATAAGCGATGGTTCGTTCCCACTCTGTGCTCGGGTTGCCCAGATAGGTTATCTTGCCCGGAAAACTCCTCCGAACGCCGTAGTAATCCTCTGTTCTGGGTATGCTGTAGAAGTGACCGTAGTTGAAATAGATTTTCGAATTCACTGTGATGGGGTGCGATACGCCCAACCGAGGGCTGAATTTGAGGTGGCTCTTGGCTGGCTCCGTGGGAACGACTTCCTCAAAGTCATTCTGGTATTTCGCCGTCAGGAATTTGGAATAGCGATCCACCGAATACCAGTCTGTGGCGGGCGTGGCGTAATCCATACGAACCCCAATATTCGCGATCATGCCCTCCACCTCCAGCTTGTCCTGGGCGTACGCGCTGAATCGTTTGGGGATCTTTTCGTACGTGTTGATCCAGGTGTAGGGTGTGATGCCCGGATTGTAGATGGCATTCCAGACCGCCATGTCGTTATAGACGTAGTGAAATCCTGCTTTGGCCTGATTGTAACGGCCGATCTGGCTGGTGATATCCGCCCGGATATTCGTGGTCGTAACAATCGAGCTGTCACGAGCCGTCGAAAGATGCATGCCCATACGCATTCCGTCCTGGGCTTCAATTGAATCAAACCACAAACCCAGCGGCGCTTCATCTACCATCATTGGACCGAACTGGTATTGCAGCGTGCGGTCCCTGATGGGCAGGGCAGTCGTACGGTACTCGGATTCCATCCGATCTACCCTGAGGTTATAGAAAGTAGATCTGCCCAGGGTGTGTGTGAGTACGAAACCCAACGAGGTCCTCTTGAGGCTGAACAGAGAAAACCTGGATGGTGTATAGATCGTCGCGCCGCTATAGCTGGTCGCGTCCGCCAGCGTCTCGATGGCGTTGTCGTAATAGAGCCCTGTGTTGCCGTCTGCGACCGACTCGATATTGCTGTATCCTCCGACAGCAGTGAGTTTCATTGACGGGATGATATTCAGAATCAGCTTCAGCGTTGAGTTGTCTTCTCGATGGTTGTCCCTTGACATCGGATAGGGATAGATATTGATATCCGTACGGTGTGATGCAAAGAAGCTCAGCCTCCTACTGGCGGGAATCAGCGGTCCGCCGATACTCGCGTCTCCAATATGGTCCGCTTTGTCCCCATCCTTCAAAGAGCGTGGTCCTCCTTCGGCGAATTTTCTGAACATAAATAGCTGCTGGGCTTCTTGGGGCGACATGTCATTTGAGGGATCGTCATCTTCTGTATATCGCTTGGCTATCTCATTCCAGCCTACAAATTGCCTTTCCTGTAGCTGGGTTTCCTCGTCCCACTTGCCCGTACCTTCAAAGGCGACCTCAGGATCGAGAAAAGCCCGTAGATAGTAGTTATCTGCGCTATACCATGAGGGTCCGAAATGCTTTTTAGCAGGTGGGCTGTACCGATAATCAACCGACCCGTGGTAACGGTCCTGAGCAGATTTTGTGATCACGTTGATCACACCCGATCTCACATTCCCGTATTCCGCATTGAACCCACCAGTGATAATCGAGATCTCCTGCACAGCACTCAGGTTGAGGGAGGTCAGCGTGGGCCTGTTCACCCGTTCATCCACCATCAGGATGCCATCCACCATCATCGCGACCTGGTTTTGCCCACCCCCTCGGACCACCATATTCTCGATTCCCGGCTGCGTGTTCAGAAATTGCTCGACCTTCACAACCGCAGGGATCTCCCTCACCTGCTCACCCTGGATAATTACCTCGCTGGCCGAAACGTCCATCTGGACCACTTCCCTTTCAGCCATTACCGTGATCTCCTGTCCCACTATACTACTAACCTGCAATGAGAAGTTGACTGGAACCGTACGTCGTCCCTGCACCAGCACATCCGTTTTGCTCACAGTGGTGTATCCGACCATGGATACCCGGACCACATGCTTGCCCGGTGAAACGTTCAGGATGTTGTAGATGCCTTCCACATCGGTGGAAGCTCCCAGTGATGTACCTTCGATGATCACGTTCGCCCCCGGTAGAGGCTCTCCGGTCTCCGCGTCTGTGACGACACCGCGGACCTTACCTGTCTCTTGGGCTAACAGGTCTCCCTGCACGAGTAAGAGCGAAAGCGCAATGCTAAGTAGCGGTAGAAAACACCTTCTTGTCCGTTCCATCTTTCTCTCCTCTTTTTTCTAACCTGTGATACAACGTGTTAAATTTTATAGCATTTACACCTCCTTCCTACCGAAAGACCCGATGAGGTATCTTCTAAACAGAACAAGGGGTCATAAGTTGGCAATTTTTGTTGCTGAAATCGTTTGAGAAAAAGCGACAGAAATAAGTTTTTCTAAAAAATACAATAATATTAATTTATTTTTTTTATTAGTAGATGTCAATATTTTTTTCGATAGGCTGCCTTATGGTGGGCAGTATCGGATTTAAATAAAAAAAGGCCTACGATCTTCTCGTAAGCCTTTTTTACTGAAGTTTATGGTGGGCGATACTGGATTCGAACCAGTGACCTCCTGCTTGTAAGCAAGAACACCTAAAAATTCACGATACGCGCAATGTTTGCTATATCAATAAGTTACAAGATCACTTAAAAAGTCCTTCAGTCCTCTATCAATTCTCCAGAAGTTCGACGTCATGATTTTGTTTTTCTATTCTTTTCGGAGAGCATCTACAGGATTTGTACAAGCAGCTTTCCAAGCTTGATAGCTTACGGTCAGAAATGCAACCAGCAACGCCAACCCGCCACTGAGCACAAAAATTATCCAGTGCAAATCTATACGATAAGCAAAATTCGTTAACCAATCTCGCATGGCCCAGTATGCAACAGGCCACGCAATGAGGTTTGCGACCATAACCAGTGTCAAAAAATCCTTCGACAGTAACATCACAATACTACCCGCCGACGCACCCAACACTTTGCGAATGCCAATCTCTTTTGTCCGCCGCTCTGCGGTGAATGCCGCCAAACCGAATAGTCCCAAACAAGCAACAAACATCGCTAATCCCGTTAGAATACCTGAAACATGTCCGCGTCTTTTTTCAGCTTGATATAACCCATCTAATCGACTAGACAAAAAATAGAATTCAAACGAACGATCCGGAACAAATACATCCCAGGTCTGTTTTAGATATTCAATCGTATTCATTATATTTTGGGACCGAACACGAACAACAAACTTGCTATACCAGCGCGGCGTCATAATAAACGCCATTGGCACAATCTCCTGATAGAGCGACTCAAAATGAAAGTCTTCGATCACCCCTATCACCTGTCCTTGCCGCTCCACATACGGTATACGCACTGTTTTGCCTAATGGTGCTCCCCATCCGAATTCTTCTATCGCCGCCCGATTAAGAATCACCGCCCCCTCTGCATCTGTTGCCCGAGCCTGTGAGAAATCGCGTCCCATTTCTAAGTCGATCCCAAGAGCTCTAAAATAATCCGAATCTACCATCAATACAGCCATCTCTCTTGGTGCTCCACCTTCAGGAACTACGTCATATCGACGCACAAGGTCATCGGGGGGTACATTGCGGCCCGTTCCTATTCTCAATACATTTGGATTTTTCAATACTTCTGCTTTGAATGCATCTAATTGAGCGTGTACAAATCTTGATCGTTCGATTACCACTACATTTTCCTTTTCAAAGCCCAATGCTTTGGATCTCAAAAATTCCAACTGTTCAAATACTATACCTGTGCAAATCAGCATAACAATTGAAATGCAAAATTGAACTACAACCAACGCATTGCGAAATACCACACCGCGACCAACCTTCTGTGCTTCCAAGGCTTGGACAGGCTGGAAATCCGACAATACAAAAGCGGGATAACACCCAGCGACAAGCCCAATAAAAAAGGCAAAACCAACGAAAGACGGGAAGCCAACCCAACCTTGCCATAAAGATACTTGTAGATTTGTTGCCATCAATTTATTGAACCAAGGCACAGAAAATTTAACCAATAACAGCGTGATACAAAGGGCGATACAGGATAACAGTACCGACTCGCCGAGAAACTGAGCAACCAACTGCCACCGATGCGCACCCACCACCTTTCGCAGGCTAATTTCTTTAGCGCGAATAATAGATCGCGCTGTTGACAAACTCATGAAATTCAAACACGCAATTGCCATCACCAATACAGCAATACTTCCGATAGTATACACAAAATCTATAGAACCATTCGCTTTCCACTCCTCTTGGATATTTGAGTGTAAATGAATACGTGTGATAGGCTGCAAAATCAGTTTTGAAAATGGCACATCTGCTTTATAAAGCTGCTTTACAAAGGCGACTAATTTTTCTTCAAGCGCACCAGATGAAATCCCTTTGCGCAATAACACATAAGTATACTGGGTATTTCGCCAGGTATTAAGCGTTGTATTCGAAAACAAATCCTGTGAAACAGACATCGACAGCAGCGCATTGAATCCAATATGCGAGTTATCTGACGTGTCTTTCAATATCCCTGTTACTTTCACCGTAGGCATCGAATCTCCTACCCAGAGTAGCTTCCCCATAGGATTTGCATCACCGAAATACTTCCTGGCAATCTCTGTATTAATCACAATCGAATAGGGTTCTTTGAGCGCTGTCTTTGGATCTCCCTTTTCCAGCGGAAACGAAAACACATCAAATACAGTGGCATCGGCAAAACAAAATTGACGTTCAAAAAATTGCTTGTTGCCATATCGTACAGATGGGTTTATGCGATAAAAGCGCACAGTTTGCTCAATTTCAGGAAATTGCTCTTTAAGCAACTCAGTTAACAGATAGGGTGTTGTTGCCATCTGATACATTTCGCCAGTGGTCTCATTTTCAAATTCACTTACAATGCGATAAATTCGATCCGCTTTCCCATGAAAGTGATCATAGCTCAGTTCATCTATTATAAATAGTATAATTAAGAGACGCCGAATGCAGTTTGTGACGCTTGAGATTGCGAATCGCCACAAGCAGGTAGTTGTGGATCATTGGGTGTTTCCAGATTCTGATATCAATATTCCAATCAGAACTATAGAGGTAACAATTTCGCTCATGCAGTTGTCTCCAACCGGATAATGTTAAACCTATCGCGCATCGGTAGATGGCTCAATCAGATTGTCGTTAATATAGTCCCAGTTGAAATCAAATCCCAGACCTGGTAGTTGGGGGAGGATGACATTGCCGTCATCGTCCAGAGGATCTACTATGGAATTCAGATAGGGCAGAGGGGTTTCGTAGTCGAAGTCGGGGCGCAAGAGGCCGCGTTCATAGTATTCACAGGTTGCTTTTGTTGTTGCGCCCAGGATTTGACAGTTTGCCCATCCCGAAGGCCTGTGCCACATTCACCATTTTGTAGGATCCCGTGATGCCGCCATAATTGTGGTCGATGCGCAGCATGTCGGATGCACCCTGGAGCACCCATTCGGCGCGCGTGAAGACGCCGCCGGGAATGTGTTCGGGTGAGAGAATGGCGATGTCCAGTTCGCGGGTCAATCGTCGGTATGCTTCTGTTCGCGTTTCTACCATGGGGTGTTCGAGCCAGTAATAGTTCAGTTTTTCTAACTCCCGACCGACCCACAGAGATTGTTCCAAAGTATAGACGCCAAAGGGGTCTAACATCAAGACCATGTCGTCGCCGACCGCTTCGCGCACGGCTTTGCATACTTCCACGTCTTCTTTGGGGAATCCGGGAACTTGAGGCGCAGGTTCCCAGGTGTGTGGGTTCCAACAGATGTACGCGTGAACTTTGTATGCTTTGTATCCCTGTTTTTTGCACTCGAGTGCATGTTTGGCATAATCTTCTGGTTTGCCGATGTTTGGATAGGTGCTGGCATAAGCTTTGACTTTGTCGCGAGCACCGCCGAGGATCTTGTGTACGGGCAGGTCAACCATTCTGCCCAGCAGGTCCCAAAGGGCGCAATCGACCGCGCCCATAACATGCTCGGGCA
>JAGWBW010000075.1:0-2163 GCA_021295695.1 Candidatus Latescibacterota bacterium | reverse complement strand
CGAGGTATCGGCGGTCGCCACCGATCATATACCCTTCGAGACCTTCGTCTGTTACGATTTTGAAGATCGAGCTTGCCGACTCTTTTTGTTCTTCTCCCCAGACGCCGTAGCCCCACTTACTCGGTCGAGACCTGCCGCCTGGCGCGCGGAATGTAATCACTTCGATGTCTATAATTTTCATGGGGGCCTCAATTCAAAAGACGGAAGGGAACATAAACCACTCAAGATGTTTCAAATTAGCTTCTTATGCTAAAAAATCAAGGATAATAGATTGACATTTATTCATGAAAACATATAATGGACTTGACCCGTTATAGTGGACTCCTATCTCTAAAAGAGATAGGAGTCCAAATATGAGAAGACGTCTTACAATCCTATTAGACGAACTCATCAAGCAATTACCCCCAGACACAGAAGCCCGTGTCGAAGCGGCAAAAAATCGGCTGAATGCTTCCATTAGAGATGCACTTCGTAAGGCTTGTCACTGCCAATCTAGATGAGGTTATCAGTGAGTGGATAGAAGAAGATGAAATCCCGGAAGGTCTGCGTAGTGCCATAGCAATCCATAAGACATCTTGGGAATTGTCTTGGAAGGAATTTCTTGCATCAATTCCTGAAAATCTGTTGCTACATAAAACGCCATCAATCGGGGATTCTAGGAGATTCCTCCCACATATACAAGCCTTTTTAGGATTCTTGCTGGTTGTGTCTTGCTGGTGCCATTCACAACCTTGGCGTGAGAAGAAATTGCTTCAGACTTTCGAGAAACGACCTCTGGATTTCGCATTTGAAATTCTGGATCAGGCTGAGGGGAATTCTATTGTTGAGGTTCTGTCTCAGCTTGTAGGTGATTGCGCCGTTGCACCTCATCTACAAACGACATGGCGTAAGATGGGCAATGGGCAGAAATGCTCACTCAGGTTTTTTTGGGACGGAGAAGCCTTCAGATCAACGGGAACCATCACCAAGCCTGGATTTAGTGGCGAAAGATTAGGTAGTTTAATGCGTATGCTGGCAGACTTAGGCCTGCTTACTTCCCCACAGAGACGGAAAGAGACGTTGTATAGGTAATCCAGGGAGGCTGTCGTGCTTCACCCAATTATCGCTTTAGATCAGGTGATTGACGAATACCGCAATTTTCGGAGATATAGGCAAATCGTAGCAGATTCTCAGGTCAAAGCGTTGATGCAGCCTGCTTGGCCACAGCGGCATAAACTGCATCTGCCCCGCGTAAACCGTGCTGAGCGGCCAATGTCTGAGCTAAGTGCGCGTACGACTTGTCAAGCGGTGCAAAGGTCACATTTGGCAAACGAGATAGGGAGGCGGAAAAAGCTTCAGCCTGAGCATGGTCGCCGCGCGTCCGGCTAATTGCACCCGCGACCTCTACAAGCACCAGATTGGGTAGAATGATGGATGCGCCCCGAGCATGCAGCAAGCCAAGAACCTTTCGACTGATTTCGTGACCGGGTTCGCGCTGGTCAAATCCATTCACCCAGACGCTGGCATCAATAGTGTACATTATCCTTTACCTCGCATTGACAAAACAGCCGATGTCAATGTCTCTACGTCTGGCGTGTCGCACTCAGCCAGTGTATTTCCGATCTGAAAAAATTCCTGCCATGCCAGGTCCGAAGCATCAGCCAAGGAATTTACATCCTTTTCCTTTTGCATCTGGGGAGCACTTTGGGGCTCTTTAAGTTGCCAACTCTTAATGAGTTTCTGAAGATATTTCACCTTATCCTCTGGCAATCCTACTACGTTGAGCATTTTCATATTGACCTCCCAACTTCCAGTAAATGACCATCTCTGGGTTAGCCATATCTCAAGTGGTATGGTGTTGTTAGACAACTAACTGAATTTACGGTAATTCAATCCGTTGTCAATTTGTAATATGTTGGAGAGAGGCGAAACAAAAAGGGGCTACGCATCAATTTACGTAACCCCTTTTTGTGTTTGATGGTGGGCGATACTGGATTCGAACCAGTGACCTCCTGCTTGTAAGGCAGGCGCTCTAACCAGCTGAGCTAACCGCCCGGATAATAAAACCTATCTCATATCGGTTGATGGCTCATCTTCTTTTTTCCCGCTGAGCACGGCTATTGGGAGCAACACGCAGTAACCGAGCACGAGTAGCAGCGGGGCAAGCGTGAGCGACATAAAACC
>JAGWBW010000074.1 GCA_021295695.1 Candidatus Latescibacterota bacterium | reverse complement strand
GTATTTCTCGCACCCGGTCCCTTGAGCGAGGCTCTGGAAAACGGAATTACCGAGAACTTGAAAGACCCTGCCAACGCGAGTCTCGCAATTGCCATCGGTCTTTTAGATCAGCTCAACCTGCCGGATTTGGGCCTAATTGGCAATGGCAATGGCACAGGCATAGATGAATTGACGCAGGTATTCGTATCCAACGCCGCGGGGATTCCCTTTGGCACCATGTCTGCTGAACAGGCATCAGATCCCACAGCAGTAATGGTCGCATATCGCAATTTTGGTCGCATAACACTCTACGGTGCCGACCTATCTTTTGCGTATTATCCAAACGAAATATGGACTTTTACCGGCAATTACTCCTATGTCAGCGATGATTGGTTCCCCAACTTAGACAACATCGGCGACATTGCCCTCAATGCCCCCCAGCACAAATTTAACATCGGTGTCGATTGTCAACTGCCCAATATACCGCTCACCATTCGCGGAAAATTGAGCTATCGCGATGGTTTTCCAATGCAATCGGGTGTATATGTCGGCGATGTAGAAGCTTATACTGTATTGGATCTGAGCACCTCATATCAGTTGCCTATTTCACATGACCGCTTCAAGATCACATGGAATGTGGAAGCCAGCAACGTGTTAAACCAGGAATATCGATCATTTATCGGTGCGCCATTTATTGGACGCCTGCTCTTAACTGGCCTGAATATTCGGTTCTAATACTTTCCCACTCACATAAATAAAACTCCAGATCATGGCGATAAGGAGGGTTTTATGCGTGTATTGTATATCCTTGCTTTCGTACTGTGGAATGCTTACTCGGTCGTAGCTCAGGACTTCGGCAGTTTGACGGGCAAAGTGAAAACTGAAGACGGAGAAATCTTATTCGGTGCCAATATCATAGTCAAAGGACCGGCCATTGAGGGCACCCGGGGCGCAATCACCAATGACCGGGGAAACTATCGCATCGACCGCTTGCCTCCGGGCATTTACGAAATCACCATCAGTTATATCGGCTATGAAACCATCGTCGCAACCGGCGTAGAAATCCGCGCTGGCAAAAGTATGACGCAGGATTTCAAATTGACCGCCGTAACCCTCATTGGTCAACAGGTCGTGGTATCGGCATCGCGCAAACAAGAAAAAGCCCTGGACGCGCCCGCCTCAATTGCAACAGTCGATGCATCTGAAATCAAAAATCGAGAAGTCTTGACAATGAGTGAATACGTCAAGACCCTGCCCGGCGTTGACTATGCTCAAACAGGCATATCGCAAGGCAGCATGGTAGTTCGCGGATTCAACAAAGTATTTTCTGGCGCATTGCTCACACTCGTTGACAATCGCATTGCCCGCATTCCATCGCTGCGCCTCAATGCCTATGATTTGATCCCCCTTACCAGTGACGACATTGAGCGCATTGAAGTGGTTTTGGGACCCGGATCCGCGCTTTACGGTCCCAACAGTGCCAATGGCGTGATGCATATTATCACCCGCTCTCCGTTTGGATCAGAAGGCAATACAATTTCTATATCTGGCGGCCAGCGCAGTGTGCGAAAATTATCACTGCGGCACGCCAGCAGCCTCAACAACAAGATCGGGATCAAAGTTTCAGGTGGATATGTTGCAACCCATGACTGGGAATATGTCGATTCCCTGGAAGTGGAAGCACGCGGATTTAATCCACGCGATTATAGCACAGAAAGGACAAGTGGGGAGTTCAGACTCGATTTTCGACCAACAGACGACCTGACGCTGATAGGGTCGGTGGGCTATTCAAAAATGAGCGGCCTTCAACAGACGGATTTGGGCGCGGGCCAGGCGAAAGACTGGACCTATAATTTTTATCAAAGCCGCCTGCTCTACCGCGGATGGTTCGCACAAGTCTTCTACAACACCAGTAATGCGGGCGACACGGAACTGATCACAGCCGGCGACCCAATCGTAGATAATTCACATTTGCTGGTCTTGCAACTGCAACACAATGCCAGTTTGGGACAGAAACAACACTTTGCTTATGGTGCTGACGTGCTGCTCACCCGGCCCAAAACACAGGGCACAGTACACGGCATGTACGAAGACAGTGACGACATCGATGAATACGGCATCTACCTGCAAAGCGAAACCAGTCTGAGTGACCAGATCGAACTGGTATTGGCCGGGCGCATCGACAAACACAACCTTATCGAAGATCTGTTTTTCTCACCCCGCGCGGCACTGGTCATCAAACCCGCGCAGGACAACGCCTTAAGATTGACATATAACCGCGCATTTAGCACGCCCTCAACCCCCGACTTATTTGTAGATCGGGTCGGCGTTCCCGACATCTTTATGCTGGGGGGAAATTTCAGCCCGATATTGGGATTTAGTCCAGCAATCGACCTTCGCGCACAGGGCACCGCCAGCACCGGGTTCACATTTCGCAGAGACGACAATGGCCTGCCCATGTTTCGAACGCCCTTTGCGCCCATAGCGGGATTGTCAAAAGATCACTATTTCTCTCTACACGATCCCCAGGCCACCAACTTGATGTGGGGCGTTGCCAGAAAGGCAATACTGGACGGCTTTCTATCTGAACTGGAACCTCTCGCAACAGAGCTTATCGCAGGCGGGCTTGGGCTACCACCAGATCAAGCGGTTGCGCTGGTCGAAAAACTCGTCGAGATCTTTCCCGGAACTATCCCAGAACAACTGCCGGGCTTGCAAAATACGGCTGCGACAATGAATGCAGAAACGCAGGGTTTCGATCCCATACCCGACCTCGCCACTGCAGTGGCAGACATAGAAAAACTCGGACCCACCATCACAGAAACCTTTGAATTGGGGTACAAAGGCGTCATCAAAAACAAACTCATCCTGGCAGCGGATGTCTATCAGACCAGAATCAAAAATTTTATCAGCCCGTTGCGGATTGAAACGCCCAACGTATTTCTCGCACCCGGTCCCTTAAGCAAAGCTCTGACAGACGCGCTTACCGAGAACCTGAAAGATCCCGCCAATGCAAGCCTCGCAATTGCCCTTATTTTTTTAGATCAGCTCAACGAGCCAGAGTTGGGGTTGGTTGGCAATGGCAATGGAACAGGCATAGATGAACTGACGGAGTTATTCGTAGCCAACGCCGCGCTGATCCCATTTGGCACCATAGCACCCGAACAGGCGGCAGACCCCAATGCAGTGATAGTCGCACCTCGCAATTTTGGCAACATAACCCTCTACGGTGCAGACCTATCATTTGCTTATTATCTAAACGAAATATGGGCTTTTACCGGCAATTATTCCTACGTCAGCAAGGACTTGTTCCCCAATTTAGACAACATCGGCGACATTGCCCTCAATGCCCCCCGGCACAAATTTAACATCGGTATCGATTGCCAACTGCCCAATATACCGCTCACGATCCGAGGAAAATTGCGCTACCGCGACGGCTTCCCTATGCAATCGGGTATATATGTCGGCGATGTAGATGCCCATACTATTTTGGACTTGAATATCACCTATCAATTGCCACTTTCAAATGATCGCTTCAACACCACCCTGAGTTTGGATGCCAGCAATTTGCTAAACCAGGGATATCAATCACTTGTCGGTGCGCCCTGGATCGGACGCCTGATTACAAGCAGCTTGCATGTTCGGTTCTAAAGCTTGCCCCCATGGCCATAAAAAAATCCGAATCATTGCGATTCGGATTTTTTTATCAAATGATCTACTCAAGCGGCTGATAAGGCCGGGATTCTGGATCGCGTTCGGGAAGCCCCAAACTATCCCAAAAAATTGTGTGTTCGAATGGCGTGAGGCGAAAATCTGGAATGGGAACTGGCGCACCGCCCAACTCCGCAGATTTATTTGCCAGAATCCCCGGCAAGCAGTATTCAATAGCGCGATACACATCAATCGGCGATGGTTTGCCAGCGAGAATAGACTGTGTAAAATGGCGGGCGAGTTTTAAGTCCGCACCGCCATGCCCTGCAGAAGTATCATCGCCGTGCGCCCCCAGGCCAACAGGCAGAACCTCCCAACCACTGCGATGATCCGCACCCCGCGAAAAGCGACGGGCGAGTTTTTCATAGCTAAACCATTCGGCACCGCCCTCAACGCCAAAGATGCGATAGCGATGTTCAGAAGGCCGGGCCGTATTCAGCGTAACCATGATTTTAATAAGCGCACCCTTCGCTGTTTCGAACACCGCGATTTGTCCGTCGGAACGCAACGGCGCGTCGGCACTTCGAAATGGCGCGCTACGGCAAGAAACAGAAATACAGCGATCATCAATCACTTCGAGCAATGGCCCCAGATCATGTGTCAGATATTGAATAGGAGGTTGGTCGGCACGCCAGATCGGCCTCGTATCGGTATGACCAGCAGCTCGCGCGCGAGTCGGCGTATGACGCGAACTATCCGGGCGAAAAAGCGTACCCGGCAAATGGTGAATATATTCGCCTTCGGCAATAGAAATGGGACCAAAGCGATCTTCGGCAACCCACTTGCGGAAATAGCGAAAAAAATCCCAATAACAGGTATTTTCGCCCAGCATATACGTTTTGCCCGTGTATTCAACGGTTTGCCGCAAATTCATACATTCTTCTTGCGTATAAGCACCGGGAACTTCAGAAAGCACATGACAACCCGCGCGCATGGCCTCGCAACCGTGTTCGACCTGCAATTTGCCATTCGTGGCAACCACAATAGCATCGGGTTTGAGATCGAGCAAATCGTCAAATTCAGGCAAAATCGGAGCCGATGCACCAACCGATATTAAATGTTGCTCGGCGCGTTCTCTCAAACGCGGAAAGCGGTCACAAGCACCAATAACCTCAGCCTCTTCCAGAGCGAGAAAGTTTCTGAAATGCGTAAAACCGCGACCGAGACCCAGAATACCAACTTTGAGTTTTTCCATAATTAAACCCCTCAATCAAACAGACACAATGCGGATATCAACCTCAAATACACTAACGGGATAATTTATACCCCAGGTTTCGAGAACGCTGGGATGCACTTCGCCAATAAGCCCATAAACGCGCTCGCCTATGCGGATCTCGCCACTGCGACCGGGCAAAAATGTGGGATGCTCAATCGGCGCAATAGTGTATTCAAAATTAAAATAATAGGACAACACCTCGAGATAGCTCTGAACGCCAGACAGATTGGCTTCGTCACTCGCTTCGAGCGCACAAAGATGAATATCTGTGCGCGTACCGTAATCTTCCCCCGGCGCGAGAACCCCCACCTCACCCACCTCAAAAATTCGATGTGGGTACAGCGCACGGCGGCTTGTCGCTTCGGTCTTGAGCAAACCGGGCAGCAGCGATCCTCGAATCGCGCTGTAATTTTCGGACATGGGATTTGAGATCGAAATAATCTTTGCATTCGGATTATTCATATCCACGGTCTGTTCTTTTTTAGAACAGAGAATCGGCAAAAAGACCTCTTGAAATCCGCTCCCAACCATGAGATTGCGAAACCGATCTGCAAGATCCTCTTCTGGCGCGGCTTTGCCAACCGTAAAATCCCGGGGCATCTCGGGTTCAAAAGCCTCGTATCCCACACCGATCACAACATCTTCCACAATATCTACGGGATGCAAAATATCGTCGCGATAAGGTGCTGGACGCACTTTAATAATCCGGTCTCGTACATCAACATCCCGATAACCCATCGCGTTGAGCGCGGTCTCAATCTGCCCCATCGAAATATGTGATCCAACCACTTTGTAAATCTCATCTACATCCACCTGCACTGGCTCGGTCAAATCATACGGACAGGTCAGGACTTGCCCCCTCGGCGTGTGATATGGATAACGCACGGTTACGGGATAAATACGACCGCCCCGGTCAGCCATATTGACCGCCATAATCGCCATAGACAAAAGAATAGCATCGAGTTCAGGACCCGTCGCCTCGCAAAACAAAAACGTATCCCCCGCTTCAACGCGCCCCAGGCTCTGGCTATTAATAACAGGAGGCATCGAAAGAACCTCGCCGCGCGAATCGCGGATCAGGGGAAACTTATCCTTATCCTCGAGAAGATTTGCATACATCCTGCCCGTGGGATGATCGGACAAAATCTGTCGCAAAGACATCTCCTCCTCAAATTCCAGAGGAACAAAAGCCGTCGCATCGGGATCAACCGCATCGTATCGCACCGGATACACAATATCGGACGCATCGTAAATACCAATCGCAACAACGCTGCGACCGCGCCCATACCCATCGGCGAGTTTTTCCTGCGCTTCGATAAGCGCATCAAGTGCCGCATCATCAATCGCAATACCTTCACATGCAAAAGCAGCAATATAGGGACGGATATTTCGCAACCCGGGATCGACAATAACCTCCCGTTCTTGCGACACGTCAGATGCATTAAAAAAAGAATAATCCAGTTGAACATTCTCTCGATGGCTTTTGAGCAACCGCGCAAGCCCCTCTCCCGACCACAAATCGGGGCGGTTGGTATCCTTAAGCTGAATGCGAAGCGTATCCCCATCTTCAGCATCAATCTCTGCCTTCGCAGTTTCGAGGGCAGCACTCAGGCTCTCCGACGAATAAACCTGCCCTGCGAGACGTTCAAAATCGGGTTTATTAACTGTAATCGTTGGCATTTTTTATTCCTGAGATTAAAACGGGCGAGGCATGCCTCGCCCCTACGATCCGTGAACTGGCCTGAACCAGTTGTATATCCTTACGTTGATGAACTGCTGGCACAGTTACACCGCCCCTTAATTTTCAATTTTTAATTCACCTTACCTCGTATTTCTGACCAGATCCAAATCCGTACTGAACAAATCGCGTATATCGTTAATACCCAGCGCAACCATCGCCATGCGATCAACCCCCAACCCCCAGGCAATAACCGGAACATCCACACCCAGCGGTTGCGTAAGCTCGGGACGAAAAAGACCCGCGCCACCGAGTTCGATCCATCCCAAAACGGGATGCTTCGCCTGAAGTTCGACCGAAGGCTCGGTAAAAGGAAAATAATCGGGCACATAGCGCACATCTTCGGACTGTGCGATCTCAAGAGCAAACAGCTTGAGCAAACCGAGCAAACTGCGAAAATTTATTTCCTCGCCCAGAACAATACCCTCAGCCTGAAAAAAATCTGCCGCGTGCGTGGCATCGACATCATCCGGACGAAAACAACGTGCAAGAGCGAAATACTTACCCGGGATATTCGGCTCTGAAGCAAGCGCACGTCCCGAAAGCGCAGTGCCCTGACTCCGCAAAATAAGGCGGCGCGACTGTTCGGGATTAAATTCATAACGCCACCCGCGCGAACCAGTATCCCCCCCGTTTTGATGCGCCTCCGCTACCCTGGAAAAATGGGGTTCCTCGGCTTCTCGGGATTGCGTCGGCTCTGTAACATAATACGCATCGTGAATATTGCGCGCTGCGTGGAACTGCGGCATAAAAAGGGCATCCATATTCCAAAATTCTGTTTCGACCAGCGAACCTTTCATCTCTTCAAAACCGAGCGCCATCAACCGGCGCCGCACATTGTCCAGATAAGCCCGATAGGGATGGTGCTTCCCAATAAGCACGCGCGGCGGCTTAATCGACAGATCATATCGGCGAAAAGACGCACCCTGCCATGTGCCTTTCTGAATCATTTCGGACGTAAGACGAGAAATTTCATCGCCCGTGAGATTGGCTTTGACAACCTCCACAAGCACGCGCTGTCCTTCTCCTGTAAGGCGATAAATCCGCTCCGTGCGCTCATCCAAACGAACAGGCCCCCTGCCCCCGCCGCGTTTGCGGGCATTGGCTTCAATATATTGGACAATATCACCAGGAAAATCATCAATCTCAATTCCAGCATCGGAAAATTTCTCAAATAATTCTGGTATAAGTCGATCAACAAAAAAAGAAGCGCGCTCTGTATCGACAATAACAATAGCCCCCTTGTCCAGATCGACGATGCCATCCTTTTTCAAACCACCAAAAGCACTGCCCCAGGCACCTCTGTCAAAACGCTCGTCAGCCTGCAAATCTTGAATCCCAACGCGCTCTGCGCTCGCCCGGGTCAAAAGCGCAGTCTCTGGCGTCGCGCCCTTTGAAGCAAAATCCCGTCCCACTTCTGTAAGTGAAACAGTCACGCGCGTATTTTCTCCAGTAACTTTGAGCAATTGCTTGGAAATCAGCCACTCAACCGCGCGTCGAACCTGTCCCTCGCCGAGACCCGCACCACTTTGAAGTTGTGCATCGGACTGCTCGGCACTGGCATTATTCTCATATACACGCAAAATGCGAATTTCGAGAGCATGTAAAGATGCGAGATCCATTAATAGAAACTCCAATGTTAGTATTAAAAACAAAAAAGCCCCTTCGTCATCATAGGGACGAAAGAGCTTTTCGCGGTACCACCCTATTTGCGCTTAAAAGCACCACTTAGTAGATGGCTGTCACCATCCTGCCCATTGTCGGCGGACCCACCGGCTCGGCTTAATAGGAAACTATCTTTCCATTCGGCTTTGCAGCTCGGGAGGGAACTTCACCTGTACATCCTGCAGATGTGCTTTCAGCCCAGGACACATCCTCTCTATCCAGTTGGGAACAGGCTACTTTTCTCCGTCATTGCTTTGAGGGCGAAACATAGAAATTTACGCTGCAAGTGTCAAGCCGAAAGTCGCAATCACCTACCCGTTAACCGTTTTTCCAAATACACTCACAAACAGGAGAAAATCGGCAATACCAACTATGCCATCGCCATCGATATCGTATTGGGCCTCGGACGATCCAAATGCCTCCACAAACAGGAGAAAATCGGTAATACCAACCATGCCATCGCCGTCAAAATCCAATTTGGCTTCCTCAGAAAGCGGCTGAACAACGCCAGAAATCGTCAGCATAAACCTTGCGCGATCCGGATCATTGCTCAAAATATTGATACTACCCGAAAACTCGCCTTCCATGGATTTGGGAAACGTAATCGCCACTGTACGCGAACCACCTGGTTCCACCGTGAACGTCGTAGTATCAAACGTCAAACCCGGCACATCGCTCTCAATACCCGTAATCTCAAGAGATGCAGTACCCGTATTTGTAACCGTAATCGTCTTTTCAACCGTCTGACCCGCGTCAACAGTACCAAAATCAATCGCTGCCTGCTGAACACTGATCGCAGGCACAAGGGACGGTGGTGGTGACGGCGGTGGCGGCGGTGGTGCCAACAGTTCATTAACCTTGTTTTTCACGCTTGTAACAGAACTTGAACTCAGATTACCCGTGGCGGGCAATGCCACAGTCCCATTGGGACCTACAACAACGAAGTTCTCATACGAGGCCGGAGCAGAACCACCCGCATTTAAAAGCATGGGAAAGGTGATACCTCCGTTCCTGCGAAAACCCTCAACCTGTGACTGACTACCATTCCATGTATCGAGACCGAGCATCTCAACATTGGGATTTGATTTATAATCTTGCCATAAACCTTCGAGTCGCGGACCCGCGGCTCTACAGGACGGTCAGCCATATCCAATAATCGCAAGCACGAGCACTTTGCCGCGATAGTCAGAGGCGCTATATGTCTTGCCGTCGAGGCCCCGTAGAGAAAAATTAACCGTTTGCGCAGAAGCGGACCCAACGAGCAAAAGCAGAATCATCGGGATGGATAATAGATATTGGCGCATGGCATTTATCCTTCATATATTGGTGAAAGGGAAGATATATTTGTTAAGCGATAGATCACCTATCCACCAACCTTTCTTCCAAAAGAATCGACAAAGAGGAGAAAATCGGACAAACCGACCACACCATCGCCATCGATATCGTATGTGGAATCGGTTGATCCAAATGCATCCACAAATAAAAGAAAATCGGTAATATTAACTTCTTTATCTCTATTAAAATCGGCCTTGGGATTGGCAAAATGGCCCTGGATTATTATAGAAACGGATAAGGTATGCATCGCGCGGTTCGGATCATTGCTCAAAATGTTAATAAGCCCCGAAAACTCCCCCGCTGGCGAACCCGGAAACACGATCATAACCGCAGCCGAACTATCAGGAGATAGTGTAAACATAGAAGGCTCAAACGTCAAACCCGGCACATCGCTCTCAATATCCGTAATCTCAAGGGGAGCCGTACCCGTATTTGTGATCGTAATAGTTTGTTGATCTGTTTGACCAGCATCAATAGTGCCGAAATCAACGGCCGTTTGCTGCACAGCGATCGCTGGCATCTGGGGTATTTGTCTTAACAGATTCTCAACCACTGCTTCTGTTGATCCAGCAGAAATGGATGATCTCAAACCGCTTTTTGACAATCCCACAATTCCATCGTGACCAACGACAATGAGATCCTCCATATTAAATGGGGTACCTGCTATTCGACCTGCGTTTAGAAGCAAGGGAAAGGTGACACCCGTCCTCTCCTTAAAAGACTGAACCTGAGACCGTTTGCCATTCCAAACATCGAGACCAAACATCTTAACATTGGGGTTATTTTCATACTTTTCCCAAAACGCTTTGAGTGAGGGACCCGCCCCCAGACAGCTTCCTCAACTCCACCCAAAGGCCGCCAGCACGATCACTTTGCCGCGATAGTCAGAAGTGCTATGTGTATTACCGTCAAGGTCCTGTAGGGAAAAATCAGCAATCGGTTGCCCGACAGTTGCGGCAGAAGTAGATCCAACGAGCAGAAGTAAAATCATCGGGATGGACAATAGATATTGGCGCATGGTATTTATCCTCATATATTGATGAAAGTAGTGACAACCAAAACCTTCTGGATCGCGGCTTTAACCATGCCGCGATGACGATTGCCATATTGGGTCCCTCAATAATGTATTACCTGCACTACAATACTACAGGTATCAACGCTTCAATCTAACAGAAGTTTCTCCACGGGTCAACTGCAAGGAGTGAGCAATGGACATCCTCACCGATCAAAAAAAATCGTTTTTTGATACCTTTGGATTTCTCGCATTTCCAGATTTATTGGCAGATTGCATCGACGAAATTATCGATGCTTTTGAAGCGATATGGAATCAACGGGGTGGGGGACACAACGGGCAACCGCACGACGGCAAACGCCGATCGTGCATTGTGCCATTTATTGACCAGCACGAACGGCTGTGCGCGCTATTAGATGATCCGCGGATAAAAGAAATCCTGGTCGGATTACTGGGTGAAAATTTCAACTACATGGGATCGGACGGAAATTACTATGCTGGAGACACGCAATGGCATTCGGATGGCTGGGGCAAGGAAATACGATTTGTAAAAATAGCCCTGTACCTGGATCCCCTAACGCGCGACACGGGTTGTTTGCGCGTGCAAATGATATTGAAAACACCGTCCGAAACTCCCACGACCAATGGAGCATTCACGGACCAGACATACCCGCGTTAGCCCTGGAAACCAATCCGGGCGATGTCGTCGTATTCAATCACAACTTAAAACACGCGGCCTTTGGCGGCAGTCCACGTCGGCGAATGTTCACCATCAACTGCAGCGAACGCTTCCCTGAAGATGAAGAACACATTGCACTATTAAAAACACAGATTGCCGCACGCGCGCGGTTCTGGAACGATCGCGCTTACGGAAAAATCATGCTCACGCAAAAAACACCTGACACAAGTCATGGCACACGACGATCACCTCGCCGAACTCTCCGCACGCGCAAGAGAAGAAATGTCCGAGCCGTCGCGAGGATAACGCGGACACTATCAAAACCCACAAAGCCCTGTGATCTCGAATCGCGGGGCTTTTTTTATTTAGGAATTCGCGCTTTCGGGTCACATATATATAGCGGGCGGAAAAACAAGCGATCAGCAGCCAGCAAAAACCTTCTGGATCGCGGCTTAATACATGCCGCGATGACAGACGGTCCCCAACACAACAGTCGTCTATCCGGAGTTACAATGAGCAAACGCGATGCAGAGCAAGTTCAAAAAGTATTGGCTGGCGACCAGGCTGCATACGAACCGCTGGTCGAGGCGTATCAGGGGCGCATCTTTGCCTTTGTAGCCGGTCGAACCCGCAACTTTTCCGAAACTGAAGACATCGTACAAAATGCGTTTGTGGAGGCATACATGCATCTCAAGTCTCTAAAATCGCCCGAAAAATTCTCAGGTTGGCTGCGGGGAATTGCGCTCAACCTATCGAACAAATGGCTTCAACAAAAACGTCCAATCATCTCAATGGACGAAACATCACAAGATTTAACGCCTGAAATATCGGAATTTCCATTGCCAGAACTACCCGACGAAGCACTGGAAAAAACCGAAACAAAAGAAGCCGTTATAGCCGCCGTGGATGCACTGCCAGACATTTATCGGGAATCAGTATTGCTCCACTACATGGAAGGCATGACCTATCCCGAAATCGCCGCATTTCTCGACATCCCCGAAAGCACAGTAACCGGTCGCCTTCAGGTTGCGCGCAATCGCTTGCGCGACGAATTGATGCCACTGGTAGAAGACACACTCCGCGAAAAACGTCCGACACCTCAACTGACGCGCAAAATAATGGTCGCATTACCCCCGCTATTGTACGCAGTGCCAACGCAAGCGAGCCTACTCGCAAAACTGAAGGGAACAGGCATGGTAAAAATAATGGGTATCATCGGCGCAGGTATCGCGGGAACGGGATTGTACTTTGGTGGGATATCGGCAGTGTTGAATTGGAGACAAGAAAACAATGAGCCATCCCAGGTGCCCCAAATGCAGCTCGAATTGGAAACCCCCGCCCAAAACGAGCAGCCCCTTCCTGAGAAAACTGACGAAACAGAAGGAACAAAATCTTCACAACAAGATGTAAAACAAGAAGTCCAATCCGATTCCAATACAGGTGGCGAAACACAAACAGAAAAACTGGATTTCAGAATGGAAACTTCGCCACAAGATTCACTGGTAAAAATAGTGTACTGGATACCAGAAACGGTCTATTCAGACTCTGTCTTTGTAGAGATCGATTTCTTTAATAGTCAGGGCGCAAGGGCGGCCAAACTGATCAACAAAACACACGCGCCGGGCTCTTATACGACGTTCTTATCTAAACAGGGACTTCCCGACGGAATATACTTTGTGAGACTACACGCAAACCGATCAGACAAAAATGCCCAGGTACGAAAATTCAGCATGTATTTCAACAAGTGCAAACTAATAGTTAGTCTGGTGATATGTCTGAGTGCATATTCCGTGTGTTTTGCACAACAGCCAACCCATTCTAAAGAAGAAATGAAGCGGTTTAATCAATTTAGGAGCGGATACCCTTTCGAAACCACAGAACAGTACTGGGAGAGCATTCTGGGACTGGAGCAACTACTTGTCGATTATCCCAACACCTTTTTGAAAGGCGACATCGCCATCACCCTGTTGAATTATTACCAACACGTCACCGATGATCCACACCTGTTGATAGAGCTATCTGACAAAATGCTCGCATTGCGAATGCATGCCAATGGCACTTATGAAACGGCTGCTCGGATACTCGTGGACAAGAAAGTGAAATCTGATAAGACACTTCTGTATGCACAGAACGCATTAAAAGAAGCGCTGCAGAACCAGAAAAAATGGGAAAATTACGGTAAAAGAGAATTAATCTGCCGGGATCTATTGGCGCGTGCTTATCAACTCGTTGGGCAACACGATCGCGCTGTCGCAGAAATAAAGACTGTGATTCGCGGTTGGCAAACACGAGAAGATTTAGGCAACCTGGAACTGGCCTCACGGCAGGCATCAGTAGATAAAGCAAAGACCCACTTGCTTCGGATCTATATCGACCAAAAAGTATGGACAGAGGCTTATGCACTCGCCTCAGAACTACTGCTAACCTCAGTCATACGCCGGGATATAGCAGAACTGTGGAGCCAGGCTTATGCTGGCAAACACGGTTCAGGCGCAGAGATGAGCAAAGCTTATGCTACCCTAAAAGCCGAGTCGGATAAGAAAATTATCCAAAGCGTCGAAAAAAAACGCATTTCACGCCCTACACCGGCCTTTGAAGTCCAAAAATAAAAGGCAAAGCTGTGGTACTGACGTTTTGGGCGGGATGGTGCAGCCCGTGCATTGAAGAACTGCCCTATCTCCAAAAACTCAAAGCGCAATTTCGCAAGCAAAATGTCGAATTTTTAGCGGTAAATATCGACCAGGACAGCTCAACACGTCGGGACATGGTCGCCAGCTTTCGCTACCAGAGCGCACCGCTCTTAACCTTTGCACTGGGCGATCTGGAAATGCGAAAAGCGTTTGGCTCCGCCGAGATTCCCTATACCTGTATCATCGATCAGAACGGACAGATTCGATATGAACGCAAAGGATTAAGTGCTGATTTCAGCGTGGCAATGGCGCATCAATTGGAGTGGATCATAGGAATGAACGAAACACAGTGATCGGGATAGGAATTCACCAAATAGTTTCAACTTCTGATTGTTGTATTCGATAATCTTTTGTGACAAGTGATAGGCGGAGATACTGTGCTGTTGCCGCAATCATACGATCTGGCATATCGGGTATTTGATCGCGTGGGATATTTTCCAACTGTTCTGCAATCGCAAGATCAAAAGGGACAACTTTGAATCCCGAATCAGATCGGCGCAATGTAGCTTTCAAATCAATCAAATTCTGTCGAGGCAATCGCTTCTTCTCAGTCAAGTATATAACCTCGACAATTGTTACTGATGACACATAGACTGGGTGACCCGATGTAATTGCCTCTCGAATAGCCTGACGCGCAACAGATGAGAGATCTGACGACCGTGCTAAGAACCAGATAAATGAATGCGTATCTACAACCAGAGACATGTGCCTAATCCTCTTGATTAAATTTATGCCACATCTCCTTTCGGGCTTCGGCTATGTCTCGAGCGGTTATTGGATCCATCTGATCCCACAGGCCTTCGGGATTAAAGAGCTTGCCTTGCTCAAATGCTGACGAATCCGATGCGTTTTCCATAGGAACGAGTTGAAAGGCCGAACCATCTTCCTGCGTAATAACCACTTTCTCTCCATTGGCCGCTTCTTTGACCAATGCTGCAAGACAGTTTTCCGCCTCTGTAAGATTAATTTTGTGCATATTCTCATCCCTTCGGTATTCTTTAATGGCTGAGTGCTGTTCCCAGGTGGTAATTATCCTCAAAAACAAAAGGTGTGGCAATGACGCGATTTTGTCAATCGCATTTCAAAACTTATTCCAAATTACTACGAGAGAATCTCATCAACCTCCGCCATCTCCTCATCGCTGAGATGCCAACCAACAGTCGCAGCATTTGCCGTGACCTGTTCGGGCGTGGTAGCCCCGGCAATCACGGAACACACACAGGGATTGGCGAGAAGCCATGCAAAATTAAAAAATATTCCCCTGATACAACTGCTGCAAAAACTCTGCGACAGGCAAAACATCCACACCATCAAAATGATAGCTCCGCTTGCCCGTATAAACGCCCACCATGCGATCAACGCAAATCTGTGGAGATTGACTCATATCGCGCATCTGGCGTTCCCAGCGTCTATCCCACCGCTCAGACAGCTTAACTTCGAGACACACCACATGCGCCCGAGAGGATACCGTTCGCTTGCGCGTTTCAATAACAAAATCGATTTCTCCCCCTGTAGCCGTGCGATAAAATGCAATAGGACGGTGTCTTTCTCGCGTGTGATTGTACACGCGCAACTCGTGATAAATCAACGTCTCCAAAGCCGTTCCCAACCAGACGCGATCAAGCGGATCATCGAGCAATCCCGCGGCTGCACGCGCAACTCCCGGATCGAACCAGTAGAATTTGGGGCGGGTCTGCTCTCGAACTTTAATATTCGGGCGATAAGCCAGGAGTTTGTACCCCAAAAGCGTATCTTCCAGAATGGAAAAATAGATATCGATACTGCTGCGAGAAACCGCTGCGTCTCGCGCGAGACTTTGCGCATTAACCTGCTGGGCATTAATCTGGCCAGCAATGCTTAAAAATCGGAGAAAAGGGGGCAGATTGCGCACAACCCCCTCTTCTTTAATCTCTTCTCTAATATAGGTATTAACATAAGCATCGAGAATATCGCGGGCATACTTGCGGTCTAATTGCACAGAGGGCAACATGCCGTATTGCAGTGAAAAATTGAGATCAAAAAGCGCGCCGAGCTCTGCGCTACTAAACGATTCCATATGGCGAGTAATTGCGCGGCCAGCAAGCAAATTAGTACCACCCCGGCGCAGTTTGCGCGCAGAAGAACCGCAAAGCACGAACCGCCACCGTTTATTTTCGATCAAACGATGAACCTCATTCAGCAAAGCGGGAATCTTTTGGACTTCATCCAGGACTACCCAGGTCTGCTCTGGACGATCACCGATCAGAGCCTCGAGATGATGGGGTGACTGAGAAAGCTCGAGATAAAGCGAGGAATCGAGCAAATCGAGATAAATCGCACCGGGCAAAACCTGACGCAAATAGGTACTTTTGCCTGTTGAGCGCGGACCAAAAAGAAAAAATGAGCGATCGGGTAATGCCAGAAGGCGTTTTAATAAAGTATTTTTCATATTGTAAATTTACAAAACTATTGTAAAAAAACAATGCAAATTTACAAAACTATTGTAAATTTACAATCTATTAGAGACAAATGGACCCCGTAAAGGCAAACCCTTATATCTAATCAAAAGGAATAAGATGCAGAGAGGGACAAAGGCGTATGGGAGCGATTGAATTTGAGGCGGTCCAATGGGATAGATTGCC
>JAGWBW010000338.1:1825-7811 GCA_021295695.1 Candidatus Latescibacterota bacterium | reverse complement strand
CCCCTATGCAAAGATATGTGATGGGTTCAGGTCAGTTTGGCGAGCAAATCGTCGAACCTCTCTCGCATCTCTGGATGGGGTGACCATTTGACATCTTGCCCTTCGAAATCGCTTTTCAGAGTTTCTTGCCTATCGCGCAGAAGACATTGTCATAGGATTCGCCCAGATCCGAGGCTCGAAATATGTGGATGTCCTGGAACCTGGCCGCTAAGTACAGATTCTGGACTTCCTCCTCGTCAAAATAGTGCCAAAAGACCGGGCTCTCCCCGTCCTCACTCTTGAGAACTAAGTCACCTTCTTCCAGGTCTTCGTTCAGGTCAATCCCCTCGTATCTCATGTCATCGGTAACTCGGGGTAGTGTAGAGGCACCATCATGAACAGAAAGGGACATAAGCCCGGCAGAAGTGAGAACTCGAAAGGCTTCGTTCACGAGGGTCTTGCGAGCTCGCGCAGTGGGGACGTTGGCAAGAACCTGACTCCATAAAGTGACTATGTCATATGAATCATCCGGTTCTGAAAATATCGCTCCATCAGTAACTTCAAACTCGACCTGGCTACCGGATTCGATGGCTATACTTCGGGCAGCTGAAACAAGTGTATCGGATATGTCAATTCCCTTCACACGAAAGCCCAGACGTTCAAGAGCAAAGGCTTCACGTCCAGCGCCACATCCTACGACCAGAGCACGGCCGACATCCGGAAAGAATCGGTCAACCAGGGCCTGTTCCCATCTGCGCAGTCCTTCGCTGACCCTGCGTACGTACTTCTCAGTTGCCCGAGCAGTAGAGTAGCTATGTCGAACATGATGGGCCAAATCACTTTTCTTTTTTTTGTTCACTATTGAAAATAAATATCTTACAAGAAACATTGCTTGATTCTAAATTGAAACCAGCTATATTCTCTCACATCTCATTAGAGCATAGACTACTACCGTTTTGTTTCAGGATTGGCGTAAGAGTCCTGAGCTATTTTTAACCGCCCAAACCGAGGAGAAATCATGTTGCGAGTCAGCGATCCCGACCTGATCGCCCACTGGCCGTTCCGAGAAGACCTGAAAGACCATTCTGAAAGCAGCCTGTCCATCCAAAATCAGGACAGAAAAGCGCCCAATTCAACGGGGCGGAAACCTTTCTGGAAGTTCCCTGCGACCTGTCTATAGGGACAGGCGATTTTTCATGCGCCGGATGGATCCACACGGAAGAAACCGAAGTAGTCGGCGACATCATCAGCCAATTCGATCCGGAAACCCGCCAGGGGTGGCAGATCTCGGTCCTCACCAATACCGGAATGACCTCTACCGCCCAATCGAATTACCGCAACCTCCACTTCGGCATCGACAACGGGCATCTCGGTGCATGGACCGATTGCGGGCGTCCCGGTCGGGCAGTCAAAATATCTGCACTTTCAACACTGGGTGGACATCTGTACGCCGGCACCTTTGAGAACGGCAAAGAAGAGGTCGGCCACCTGTGGCGCTACGAAGGGGAAAAACGCTGGACCGACCTGGGCAATCCAGTCGGATGCAATTCTGTCAACGCCGTCGTCGAATTTAAAGGCGCGCTTTACTGCGCCCTCGGCCGGTATAATTCCAGCGGCTCCGCCATGGGCGATCCCCTGAACACCACACCCGGCGGCCAGGTCTATCGGGTCGATGCCGACGGCCAATGGACCTTCTGCGGACATCCAGGGATCGAAGACGCTACACCCGAAGAAATATCCACCACGGGACATAACACGGGCAAAGCCGACAACGCCACCGCTCTCACGGTCTATCAGGGGCGGCTCTACGCTACCAGCCTCTATCGCGAGGGCGCCTTTGTCTATGATGGCGGCACCACCTTGCGGCTGATGAGTTTCACCGTCTATCGGGACCGGCTCTATACCCTCGTCAACGGCGGCCCGGTTCTTCGCTATGAAGGTGGCGCCGAATGGACCGACTGCGGCTGCCCCGAAACTTCTACCCAGACCTACTCGGCGGTCACTTTTGAGGGCCGGCTCTATGTCGGCACCTGGCCTGAGGGCGAAGTCTATCGATATGACGGCAACACGACCTGGACGTGTCTGGGCCGGGTCGGGTACGAACGCGAAATCATGGCCATGGGACTTTACAACGGCAAAGTCTATATCGGTTCGCTCCCGATGGCCAATGTCTGGCGGATGGACGGCAATCAGTTCACATTCCTGGCGTCTCTGGACCACACGTCCGCGCCCCTGCGGCGGGTCTGGTCCATGGCCGTTTATCAGGGCCGCCTCTATGCTGGCACATTGCCGTCTGGACATGTCTATTCGGTCGAAGCCGGAAAAGTCGCCACCTGGGACCACGCATTTCCCGAAGGATGGCGACACGTAGCTGCTGTCAAGCAAGGCGGCGTTCTGACCCTGTACGTCAATGGAACCCCTGTCGCTAAAACAGATAGCTTTAATCCAAAACGCTACGACCTCAACCCCAACTGTCCTCTCTTAATCGGCTTTGGTGCCCACGACTATTTCAAAGGTGCCCTGCGAGACATCCGTATCTATCGCCGGGGCCTCACACAACGGGAAATTCAAGATCTTGCCAGGGACTGACCTGGACCTTTACGGATGGCTCGCATTGGCGAGTTCGCGCAGTACATCGACCGCGAGAAGGACATCTTCTCTGCGACAGTCGAACTGCCCGACCTGGAAGCGAATGACGAACTGTCCTTCATGGATCGTCTGCGTCAGGTAAATGCGCGGAGCAGGCGTTCGGTGGCGTCGTTGGCGTTTTCACCGTCGGGGGCGTACTGGAACGTGAAGAGCGACAGGTGGCAGTCCGTTGTCAGGCGAAAGCCGTCCAGTGATGCGATCGCGGCGGCGGCCTCCTCAGCCCAGGCAATATGGTTTCGGATGCGTTGTCGGAGGTCTTTGAGACCGTGGGCACGAAGCAGGAACCAGAGCTTGAGTGCTCGGAATCGGCGCCCCAGAGGGATAATTGGTGATCTCGGTTTGGCCGAGGGTCTGGAGGTAATCCGGACGGATGCCGAGGGTGCGAACCTGTGGTTCCGGGTCTGCAAGAAACTGGATCGAGCAGTCGAACTGCGCACCGAGCCACTTGTGGGGATTGAAGGCGATGCTGTCGGCTCCCTCGACACCCTCCCACAACTCTCGTAGCTCAGGACAGATCATCGCGGAACCGGCCCACGCGGCGTCTATGTGGACGTAGAGATCGTGCTCTCGCGCCACTTCGATGGTCTGGTGTACATGGTCGGACGCGCCAATTGACGTGCCTCCAACACAGAGGACGAGACCAGCCGGAAGAAAACCCGCGGCACGATCAGCGTTGATCGCCCGGCGGAGCGCCTCCGGGTCGAGTGCCCAGGAACCATCAGTCGGGACTTTGACCAGATTCCGTTGGCCGATACCGGCGATGCGAATCGCCTTGTCAACCGACGAGTGGGTCTCCGGCGAGGCGTAGATCCGGAGCTGTTTCTCTCCCGCTATTCCAGAATCGATTCCTCGCCAGCCGAGTGTGCGCTCGCGCATCGTTAGTACGGCGCAGACATTTGCCGACGTTGCCGTATCCTGGATAACCCCCTGGAATCCTTCTGGTAGCCCGAGTGCCTGGCGCATCCAGTCGATCATCCGAGTCTCAATTTCCGTAGCTGCGGGTGAGGTCTGCCAGAGCATGCACTGGGCCGCCATGACCGCCGTCAAATTCTCGGCGATCATCGAAACCGGCGCAGCGTTGGCGCTGAAGTACGCAAAAAAGCGCCGGTGTTGCCAATGCGTCATGCCGTCCGGCACAATGCGCTCGAAGTCGGCGAAGATCGTCTCCATGCCTACCGGCTCTTCCGGCGGCGATAGAGGCAGCATCGCAGCGATCTCGCCCGGTGCGGTCTGCGCCCGAACGGGCCGCTCTTCGAGCGTGGTCAGGTATTCGGCACCCCATCGTGCCGCTCGTTCAGCCCATTGGAAGTAGGTTTTTAGAGATTTAGTTCTTCAAAGGTAGTCGCTGATGTCCATTTCCGGATACGCGTTTTTTATCAGTTCAACGGAGACGGGTGTGTAAATTTCGTCACCGGGTTTTGGCCAGCCGAAGAGACTTCGAACCCTTGATGTCGTTTTTCCCAAAAAGGGTTTCAAGCGCCGAATCACTCCAGCTTCCCTTTTTCCAGTCGATGTCCATGGCATAGTGTCTCTGCGTCCTATGGAAAAGAAAATGACCGCACGCTGTCTGTCCTTGTCTGCAAATGGTTGTGCTGCGTGTGGGGTGTGTCCGCTGTAGAAGAGAACGCTGCCAGCTTTCCCAGTGATTGAGACGGGCTCCTGCGTGTGAAGAATTTTGCGAATATCGGCAAAGCGGTAGGAGTGAGGCACCTTGCTGATGTCGCCAAAGCCCAGGCCGTCGTCCTCAATCACACGCAAGATATCGCCCATTTTGTTGTGTACTTTTGGGACCAACCGAACAGGCGCGCAATCTTCATCAATATCGTCCAGAAAGACCCAGGCCTGAATATGGCCATACCGCTGCCAATCTGGATGAGGTGGAATAAAGGGTTTGGCCCAATCCAGGTGAAATTCGGTTTCTGGCTTCGTTGGGGTCCGTCTATCTATTCTGCCGTTTCGGACATAGACGTAACCGTGATGGTAGTGTATATCAGGCGTATCCAGAAGCTGTTCCAGAGCATCCAGAAAAGGATCGTGTTCCAGGACCTGGTCAACGACCTCTACCCCTGTTGGAATGTCACCGAACTTCGATCGGGGACCGCCAAACCCGAGACCTGCTCCGGGCAGTCTCAACTCATTCTCAAGGTCAGGATTGGCCTTTATTTCGGCAATGAACTCGGGAAAAGACTTTCCATAAGCGTTTTCTTCCACGGCCTCAAGCGTCGCTGACAATTGGCTGGCCGAGAACAGGTCCGGGACTAAGAGGTAGCCCTCTTGTTGATAAAATTCATACTGTTGTGGGGTCAGCATTTTCGATCTCCTTTAGCTATATCGCCTAAATTTCATCGTCATCCAGAGCGCGCTGTCCTTCAAACGGGCCCCATTGAATACGCTCTCTGGTTTTTCTATCGCTCCTGTAAATCTCTGGATCATAATCCGGGTTTACCTTCGGGAATCGCGCCTCGACCAGTTCGAGATAGCGCATCATCTCATCGTAGAGTTTCTGGTGTGTTTCCGGATTTTGCTTTGCAATATTGGTAACTTCGCCAATGTCGCCAGAAAGGTCGAACAACATCGGGATATCTGGCCGTTCGTAAAAATGGATCACTTTGGACGAACCAGAAATAATGACCGAATGCGGCACGGAGTTCCGATAATGAGGATAATGAAAATAGAGATAGCGATTCAGAAAGGCATCGTCCGGTTCTTTTCCAGCCATGTAATCCGCGAGGCTGACACCGTCGATATTCTGCAATTTTTTCGAGTCGCCCCCAGCCCAATCAACGAAGGTGGGTAAGAAGTCATAGTTGATCACGTTGCCGGTAAAAGCCGAGCCGGGTTTGATCCCGGGACCTTTGACAATCATGGGCACCCTTATGCCTCCATCCCACAACCACCACTTTGTCGCGTGTAACGGTTGTTTGTAGTCGGGTATAATTTCGACTTCTTCGTGTCGGTAGCCGTTGTCACCCACGACGATGACATAGGTGTTATCCTCAATCCCCCGTTCCCTGAGCTTGTCGAGCACCGCGCCGATCCGACCATCCAGGTCCTCACCCATTCCTAACCAGATTGCGGGATCATCTCCCCGGTTGACTGTGTCGGGATGTTTGTTGTTTTTCTTGTACCACTCCTGCACCAGTGGGTGGTTCACGTACTTTTCGCGCGTTTTATCCAGGCATTCATAACCCGCATGCATGGCATAATGAGAGATCTGGAGATAAAAAGGATTGCTTTTTTCGACCTGTTCTTCCATGAAGCCAATTGCCTTTTCGGTAATGCTGAACATCAACTTGGGATCGGCCATATCTTTGGGTAATCGCCTGGGCGTCCGCTCGCCCCTCTCCAGTCCGTACTT
>JAGWBW010000338.1:0-1601 GCA_021295695.1 Candidatus Latescibacterota bacterium | reverse complement strand
GCGCAGACTGCCCCGTCTGTACGCACACACGGGCAGGTGCACATTGCGGCGCTCCGTAGGCATTGCCAAATTTCATTCCCGTATTTGCCAGCTTTTGGATGTTCGGCATTTGCAAGACCGGCATGAGGGAATTCTTCATGTCGTCATCCATGGCAACCGGTGATCCGTTCCAGGCCCAGTCGTCTATATAAAACATGACAATGTTGGGCCTGGATTGCGCTTGAGATCCCGTTTGCGTATTGGATTTGGCCTGTGCGGCCTGACTGCGAACGGCTAAGGTTCCAATCACAATTGCAATCCATAGGATGAGTTTTATAAAAAGGATCATATATTCCTCCTGTTGGGCATCAGTTGTTGCTCCTCCAGATAATTTTTCTTTTTTTTCCTTCGATTTCGCGAAATACGGCCAATTTTCTGGATGCAGTGATTCCGAATCTATAAGTGCCCGGGTCGGACACCTCTTTGGATTTCCAAAGGACCACTTCCGGATGGTCGGGCGTGCCGCAACGCGGCATAATGAAGGCCGCCGTCTGGGTCCTTCGAGCGAGACCGCCAAATCGCGTCTCCACTTTTGCCAGGAGCACCTCGACGGAGGACCAGCTTTCCATTATCATGCATCCTCAAGTAGCATTCCAGGCGGGGGAATACGCGGACATCCCCGACCATCAACCGCTCACCTTCATCCAGAATCACTTGATGGATCTCATCCCGCCAGTCTGCCGCGCTATTTTCCGAAACATCACCTACGGCAATCTGAATTTCACGCTGACTGAACATACCGGTTTTGTCCTCTGCCACAGCCTCCAGATGATATATCCCGGGCTTCAGTGTTTTCAGAAGCTCATCGCTTGAACTGCTCCAAACCTGCGGTTTGGTTGCAGTGAGAATCAGGCCGTTGAGATATAGCTTCACCTCCCGAAGACCATCTCCATCAGTCGCGTTCACCTCCACCCGGAGATCGGTTCCCACTGGAAAACGCGCGCCATCCTTCAGGTTGGTGAAACGCACTTCCGGGAAGTCTCCTTCGCGCTGTACGGTGATGCCTTCTTTTTCAACCTCCGCCAGAGTGTGGTTCCAGTCCATAAAGTGGGTCCGTGCCATCAATTGCGTTTTGTATTGGTCCTCCACTGCATCCTTAAAATGGGCCACAGCTTCATCATTAAACTGCTTCTGCTGGCGATTCTCGCGAAATACCGCCAGTTTGGCTGCACCGCGCATTTTGTCGGCATAATAACGGCCGAGGTAGGCCATGCTTTCAATATCGTTCAGGGTTTCCTGCAACTCTACATTATCACCCATCTGTGCCCGCAATGCCGGAAGCGCTTTTAGTGCAGTCGCCGCATATTCATCCAGGTGATCCGCCACCTGTAGCGGTGTGATACCCTTCAGTTTTTTTTCGGCAAGAAAAGCCTTTGCCCACTCTGTTACGGAGTGAATGCCCGATCCACGCATCGGGTCCCGATCAAAATGGTAATCATCCACGGTCAGAAAACCCTGGCGCTGCATACACCCTTCCGGCGCGAAGTTGCCATCGGTGCCAGACCAGACGGATCTGTTGAGTTGGGGGATAATCTCGGAAGTTGACTCCCAGGTATCGTAAA
>JAGWBW010000005.1:68350-69771 GCA_021295695.1 Candidatus Latescibacterota bacterium | reverse complement strand
GCGATACACGTGCCGAGGTAAATGAGGCAGTCGCGTTCAAAAACCTGAGTGGCAGCAATTTCGTTGACCGATGAGAGCACGCCGAGGTGTGGCATCATAAAGATGCTGTCAACAGCCAGGCGCGTGATGCCTTCGGGCTGGAAGGCGTCGATGAGCATGGCGGCTGTTTGCATTCGACGCGGGGCATGAGACAAAACGCCGCCGCTTCCGACGAGGAGGTCGAGGTCGCGCATTTTGATGAGGCTTTCGCCGCCTGCGGACTGGTCAAATACATCGGACAGGGTGCGTTCGGCCTGTACGCCTTTGAGACCTACGGCGAGTGCGCGGTGTTGGACAAAGGCCAGGCGCAGGGCCTCGCGGGCAATGGCCTGTTCGACCTGGAGCTCTTCGAGCATTTGCGGTATTGTAGTGGGGCGGATCATTTTGTTTTTGATGCGGTCGCGCAGGTCGGCTTCGTCTATTTTGAAAGGCACCCAGCGCATGACATCGTCGAGGCCCGCTTCGGCGAGTACGTTGGATACGCTGTAAGACATGCCGAGGTTGGCAGATACCGTGCGGTTGAAGATATCGTCAAAGACGCTGAATACGTCGGTGGTAGCGCCGCCTATATCAACGCCCACGACATTGATATTTTGTTGTTTGGATACGGTTTGCATCATGAGGCCAACAGCGCCGGGCGTGGGCATGATGGGCGCTCCTGTCCAGGAGATGAGTTTTCGATAGCCGGGGGCTTGTGCCATGACGTGTTCGAGAAAGAGGTCATGGATCACGTGGCGGGCGGGACCGAGGTTTTCTGCTTCGAGCGTGGGGCGGATGTTTTTCGAGATGGTGAGGGCTGTTTTGTCGCCCAGAGTGCGTTCAATCTCCTGTGCGGCATCTTTGTTTCCGGCATAAATGACGGGGAGTTGATATCCCGAGCCAAATCGCGGTTTGGGATCGGCTGCCGAGATAAATTCGGCCAGTTCGACAACGTGCGAAATGGTGCCGCCATCTGTGCCGCCCGAAAGGAGCACCATATCGGGGCGCAATTGGCGAATGCGTTCGATTTTTTCATGAGGGAGTCGCCCATCGTTAGACGCGAGAATGTCCATGACAATTGCACCTGCGCCGAGCGCGCAACGCTGCGCGCTTTCGCCGGTCATGGCCTGAATGACGCCGCCGACCATCATTTGCAGGCCGCCGCCTGCGCTGCTGGTGGAAATGTAGATGTCAACTCCGCGATGATCTTCTGCGGGTGTGATGATGGTTTCGCCGTCGAGAATTTGCCTGCCGGAGAGTTCTTCGACTTCTTGAATAGCATTGAGTACGCCGCGCGTGACGTCTTCATAGGGGGCTTCAACTGTAGTGGGGGCTTCACCCCGATAGGTCTGGCGATAGATATCGTCCTTTTTTTCAATCAGGATGGCTTTGGTCGTGGTGCT
>JAGWBW010000005.1:56303-68271 GCA_021295695.1 Candidatus Latescibacterota bacterium | reverse complement strand
GTGAAGCGATCAAACTCGGCTGTTGAAGAAAAGATGATAGATACGAAAGGCGATAAAAAAGTCAAAAGTTGGCTGCCAATATAGTTAAAGGGTCGCCCGGTTTCAAGTAACATAATGGCTGGTGCTGTGAGTCTGCGTCTCACGATGAAGGCGGCGGCTTTTTCGGCGAGAACTTCATCGTCTTCAGTGATAGCACTTTCGGGTGGAGAGACGGCAAAGGCATGGGCACAATAATTCTTAAGCCGGGTCAATATCGATGTGTTTTTGGACGACATGGTAGATCTCAGCGGGGTTTTTCGAGCGCAGGAATTGACCGCGAAAGGTGTCGAGGCGGTGAGGTTTGACAAAAGGACTTAAGAAGATGCCGTCGGGATGGATTGTAGCGCGGCGAAAATTTGTCCACAAATACTGTCTGCGCATACCGATATGTGAAATGGTAAAACCTCGATCGTCGAGAACATAGCGCGTTATGAAAAAATAACGGGACATCGCCGCGGTGAGCAATACAAGTGAAAGAAAGGCGAAGGTGATGCTCTGAAAGCTCACGCCGACAATGAGCGCGACGCTCAGGATGATGAGCACGAGTAAAACAGATTTTGCCAAAGGCTCTTCGCGCAGGGGATGTGAGGTCCAGATCTTTGAAGAGTCAATATTTGTCGTTCCATTCATGCGTTGCGTATTTCTCGGCGATGAGGCGTTGGGTTTCAGCGATTTCGGTTTTGCTGAGTGTAGCTTCAACAAGTTGGATGTTAAAGGTATTTTGAATGCCTTGTCGGATGGCTGTGGCCGCCGTGTCGAAATCGATGGGGGATGCGAGGACTTCAGAGAGCGAGGTGGTGTGGCGGTCGAGTTCGCGTGCAAAACGCTTTTTCAAGCCGGGTTTGTCGCTGGGCAGCAGTTCGGCGATTTGTTTGTGCTCTGGACCTATCAGGAGAGATCCGTGCTGCAAGAGCATTGTGCCGATGCGCTGTTGCGCGCTGCCGATGAGTTTACGCCCTTTGAATGTGATTTCGTATTGTGCTGTGCTGGTAAAACAGGGCGAGGTGAGTTCTTTGCCGCGCGGTGAAGGCTGTGTTTGGCGGCGGGATTCAAAGGTCGCATCAACACCGAGCGCGCGAATACCCGCCAAAAGGCCCTCGCTGATTTTGCGATAGGCTTCGTTGATATCGCCTCCCATCACGGGATTATCGGCAGGGCAGACAACGCTGTAGGTCAGTTCGTTCCAATGTAAGACAGCGCGTCCACCGGTGGGACGGCGGACAATGTCGATACCGCGTTCGCGAACTTTTTGGGCATCGACTTCGCGGCTGATGCGCTGTGCATATCCAAAGGAGACCGCGGGCGGTTGCCACCCATAAACGCGAAATGCAGGCCGAGCACCTATCGAACGCACGAGGGCTTCATCTACTGCCATATTAAAAAAGGCGTTTCCATGTTGGGTATTCAGGAAACGCCATGTGGGGGGATTGTATTTTGGCACGGTTAGTGTAGGCCCAGATGTCTGAGCGCGTCTTTTGCGGCCATCTGTTGGGCTTCTTTTTTGCTGCGCCCCTGTCCTTCGCCCAATCGATCGCCCTGGAGGGTTACTTCAATAAAGAAAATTTTTCGGTGATCTGGTCCTTCCTCGGATATGGGCTGATATCGCGGATGGCCCTTTCCCGTACTCTGTGTGTGTTCGAGAAGCAGGCTTTTGAAGTTGAGATAGTTGCCATCGGAGAGGATTTCGTCAACATTGGTTAGAATTGCGCGTTCGACAAATGAGCGGGCAGCTTCAAGCCCGCCGTCGAGGTAAATCGCACCTAAGAGCGCTTCAAAAGCATCGCCGATAATTGAGGTGCGTTGACGCCCGCCAGATGAGATTTCTTCTTTGCTCAAAAAGAGATATTCTCCGAGCTGGATCTTGCGGCCTTTTTCGGCCAGGACCACCTTGCTGACGAGCAGAGACTTGATCTGCGTGAGTTCGCCTTCTCTTTTATTTTTAAACCGATTGTAGAGATATTCTGTCACAATGAGATCGAGCACGGCATCGCCCAAAAATTCCAGGCGTTCGTTGGAAGCAATGCTGCCTTCTTGAGTTACGTAAACATGGGATCGATGTTTAAGGGCTTGTTCGAGCAAAGCGGTATTGGAAAAGGTATAACCGAGTTTGCGTTGAAGCTCTTCTTGAGAACGCACTCTGACGCCTGCGGACCAGCGCCTGATCGTTTGTAAGACGGTTCCGAGTCGGATAAGACCGCCCCCTCTCAATTCGCGTAACATATATGGTCTCGTTAATTGCGAAACTTACGCAGGATGAGGACCGCGTTGTGACCGCCAAAGCCAAAGGAGTTGCTGATGGCTATTTCAACGGGTATTTCCCGGGCTTCGTTGGGGACATAATCGAGGTCGCATTCTGGATCGGGTGTTTCATAGTTGATCGTAGGCGGTATTACATTGTGGTAAATCGATAGGGTTGCCGCGATGGTTTCAATCGCCCCCGAAGCTCCCAGAAGATGTCCGGTCATGGATTTTGTGGAACTGACGGCGAGCTTTTTGGCATAGTCGCCAAATACGGATTTGATGGCGGCTGTTTCTGCTGGATCGCCTACGGGTGTTGATGTGCCGTGTGCGTTGATGTAAGATACGTCTTCCGGATTGATCTGTGCCTGTAGCATAGCGCGGCACATGGCACGGGCACCTCCCTCGCCACCAGGTGCCATACCGGTAATGTGATAGGCATCGCCAGTGTAACCGGTTCCTACCACTTCGGCATAAATAATCGCCCCCCGTCGTGTTGCGTGTTCGAGTTCTTCCAGAACAAGCCCGCCGGCACCTTCGCCAATTACAAATCCGTCTCGATCTGCGTCAAAGGGACGGCTGGCTTGCGTTGGGGCGTCGTTGCGCGTTGAAAGCGTTCGCGCCGAGGCAAATCCACCGACTGACATCGGGGTAATTGCGGCTTCTGCCCCTCCTGTGATCATGACATCGGCTTCGTCGTCCCAAATCTCGCGGGCTGCGTTGCCAATGGCATGGGCTGCTGAGGCGCAGGCTGTGACGGTGGTATAATTGGGACCTTTGGCACCAAGGTGAATGGATACTTGACCTGCGGACATATCGGGGATCATCATGGGCACAAAAAGCGGACTGATGCGTCTTGGACCATCTTTGCGATAGGCTTCGTGCTGATCCTCAAAGGTTTGGATGCCGCCAATACCCGAGCCAAATACAACCCCGATGCGTTCGGCTTGTTCATTACTGATATTGAGGCCTGCATTTTCTACGGCCTGAACAGACGCTGCAATGGCATATTGGGTAAAGAGATCCATGCGTCGCTGGCTTCGACGGTCAATGCCAAAGTGCGCTGGATCAAAGTTTTTGATTTCGGCCGCAAATTGCACGCGAAAATCGGTGGCGTCAAATTTTGTTATGGGGCCAACACCTGTTTGTCCATTGCACAATGCTTCCCAATAGCTTTCCGTGGTATTGCCATTGGGGGCAAGTGTGCCCATGCCAGTGATGACCACTCTGCGTTGTCTGTTCACTAAATGACCTCCTGAAGGTTGGAGATTTGTTTCTGTCTCCAGCCTCCAGTTCCCGAATTAATCCAGACGTTCGTCTAAGTATCCGATGGCATCGCCAACTGTTTCGAGCTTCTCGGCGTCTTCGTCGGAAATTTCCATGTCAAATTCTTCTTCGAAAGCCATGACCAGTTCGACTGTGTCGAGCGAGTCTGCGCCCAGATCGTCAATAAAATGGGCGTCGGCATTGACGCTGTCGGCATCGACTCCGAGTTGGTCAACGATCAGGTCTGTAACTTTTTGTTGAATGTCATCGGTCATGTGAAGCCCTCCGTGTGTAGTGTGTAGTGATTATTTACATCACCATTCCGCCATCGACAACGAGAACCTGTCCGGTAATATAGGCTGCGTCGTCAGAGGCGAGAAAGGCTGCGGCAGCGGCGACATCTTCGGGGCTGCCGAGTTTGCCCAGTGGAATCTGCGCGATCAATTGTTCTTGTATTTTTGGGTTGAGTTTGGCGGTCATGTCCGTTGGAATAAAACCGGGCGCAATGGCGTTGGCCGTAATATTGCGGCTGGCTAATTCTCTGGCTACCGATTTGGTCAGACCAATAAGGCCCGATTTGGACGCGGCGTAATTGATCTGCCCGGCATTGCCCATGAGCCCCACGACCGATGAGACGTTGATAATACGACCGGTTCGCGCTTTCATCATGGGACGGGTGACGGCTTTGATACAATGGTACGCACCTTTGAGATTGACGTCAAGGACAGCATCCCACTCGTCTTCTTTCATACGCATCAACAAATTGTCGCGGGCGATACCCGCATTGTTGACGAGTATATCAATTTTGCCCCAGGTGTCGAGGACTGTCGTGACAAGGGCTTCAACTGATTCGGCATTGGATACATCGGTTTGTCGTGCTATCGCCTCTCGGCCTTGTGCGCGGATTTTTTCGGCCACGGCTTCTGCGGCTTCTGTGCTTTGGCTGGCACATACGGCGATGTTGGCCCCTTCGCGTGCAAGACGCAGGGCAATGGCCTCGCCAATGCCGCGAGATCCGCCTGTTACGAGAGCTGTTTTATCTGTGAGTCGGTTCATGAGTAATTGTCAGTTAGAGGCTCTAAAGTTGTTCAATAGCTTCCAATGTGCTGGCTTCGCGGACTGAAATATTTCGGTCGATTCGGCGCATGAGGCCCTTGAGCACATTGCCTGGCCCCACTTCGAGGGCCTCGGTCATGCCTTCTGCTATGAGCCGTTGCATGGATTCGGTCCAGCGAACAGGTGAAATAACCTGCTTAACCAACAGGTCTTTGAGCAGGTTGGGATCACGTGTGGGTTTAGCCGTGACATTGGGAATCACGGGGATTTGAGCCTGAGTAAATGGTACATCGTTGAGTATATCGGTTAGTGCTGTTACGGCCGGTTGCATCAAGGCCGAGTGAAATGCGCCGCCCACGGGCAAGAGCACGGCGCGTTTGGCTCCCAGTGCTTTGGCTTTTTCGAGTGCTTTTTCAACGGCGTTTTCCTCGCCAGAGAGGACCACTTGCCCCGGGCAATTGAAATTGGCTGTTGTGACATGACCCGAAGAACTGAGATCTTTGCAAAGCTGAATCATCACGTCGTCGCTGAGGCCAAGCACTGCGGCCATGGAGCCTGGTCGAATTTTTCCCGCGACTTGCATGGCATGTCCGCGAACGCTGACGACCCGAAAGCCGTCTTCGACGCGCATAACACCTGCTGCAACGAGCGCGGCGAGTTCTCCGACGCTGTGTCCTGCCACGAGGTCGGGATGCAGTCCCCGGCTTTTGAGCACTTCGAGGGCGGCAATGCTGTGGGCAAAAATAGCCGGTTGTGTGACTGCGGTTTGTTTGAGTGACTCCGCAGGGCCGTTGAAGCAGAATGATTTGATATCTATGTCGAGTACATCGTCGGCAAGATCAAAAATTTGGTACGCTTCTGGTGCGCTTCTGTACAGGTCGTGACCCATGCCGACAAATTGGGAGCCTTGCCCTGGAAAAAGGAAAGCTTTTTTTGCCATTTAATAAGCCCAGGTTAGCAGGGCGCTGCCCCAGGTATATCCCGCACCGGCACTGGCAAACAGCACATTGTCACCGCGATTGAGGCGGCCCTGTTCGGCTGCTTCAGACAGGCCAATGGGAATGGTAGCAGCCGAGGTGTTGGCATAGCGGTCGATATTGACCACAACGCGATCTTTGGGTATATCTGTGCGTTTAACACAGGCGTCGATGATGCGTTTGTTGGCCTGATGCGGCACAAAAAGTGCGATGTCTTTGCCGACAAGGCCGTTGCGTTCGAGAATTTGAGCGGAAACTTCGGCCATTTTGGGAACTGCAAATTTGAAAACTTCGCGACCATCTTGGTAAATATAGTGCATTTTTTTTTCGATGGTTTCACGAGAGGCGGGAAGCAGGCTACCGCCCGCGGGTTGTCGCAGATATTTTACGCCGCTGCCATCAGAGTAGAGGATAAAGTCTTTAAGCCCCAAACCGGGTTCGCCGGGTTCGAGTAAAACGGCACCCGCGCCATCGCCAAAGAGCACACAGGTGTCGCGATCGGTGTAGTCTGTGATGCTGCTCATTTTGTCGGCTCCAATGACGACTACGCGTTTGTGTGTGCCCGTTTCAATAAATTGCCCCCCCACCATCAGTGCATATAAAAAACCGCTACATGCTGCTGACAGATCGAAAGCCCAGGCATTTGTGGCACCAATTTGGTCCTGTACCAGACAGGCTGCTGACGGAAATACCATGTCGGGTGTAATGGTCGCAACGATGATCAGGTCGATATCTCTGGCATCGAGTTCTTTGTTGTGCAGAATAGATTCCAGAGATTTTAGGGCCATAAAAGATGTGCCCAATCCCTCGTCGAGGATGCGGCGTTCTCTGATACCGGTGCGAGATGTGATCCACTCGTCGGATGTATCGACCATTTTTTCGAGGTCGGTATTGGTCAACTTTTGTTCTGGGACATAGTGTCCAACCCCGGTGATGGTGGCTGTAAATGGTTTTGTCATAAAGTTATTGTGAAATTTGAAGGGGCTAATGATTTGTTATAGTTGCGCGATGTTAGACCAAAATTAAAAGCCATCGGTTTCAACCACTTCGCGCCCATTGTAATAACCGCAATTTCCACAGACCCGATGGGGTATTTTTTGCTGCCCGCAGTTGGGACATTCGTTAAAGGTGGGTTGACGCAACTTCCAATTGGCACGGCGTTTACCGGTGCGGGAATTTGAACTTTTTCGTTTGGGGTTTGCCATGGTTGTATTCCTTTTTGATTGTTGCTCTGTTTACTGTTCGCTTTCTTTGAGTGCGCGGAGAGCATCCCAACGCGGGTCGTGGCTCTTTTCACGCGTGTATTCCAGCAATTCCTGGGGGTCTTGCTCATAGCGCTCACAAGGGCCAGAAGGCAATGCAGCGCAGGTTGGAATCATGGGTAGTTCGAGCAAAATATAATCTTTTACATCATTCCCCAGATCTATTTCACCGGGTTCTTCATTGAGCCAGATCAGCATTTCGTCATCGTCATCGTTCATCTGGTCGGGACGACCTTTTTGAAAGACGAATGTGTATGAGACTGCGATGGGAAATTCGATGGGTTCCAGACACCGCGCACATTCGGGGCGCACCAGACAGTTGGTTTGCCCTTTGGCCGAGAGCGAGTCGCCAAATTTGTACACGACGAGACGGGTGTTTATGGCACCTGCAAATTGGGTGTCTTCCTCGGTAATGTGCAGGTCGGCAGGCGTTTCTTCAAACGCGAATTCGGTTTCGCCTTCCTGTAAATCTCTCAGGTCGATTTTCATAAGATAGGTGATCTCTTTTAGCCAAAAAAGAAAGTCACTTCTTTGGCTGCATTTTCCAGTGAATCTGAGGCGTGTACGGCATTGTTTTGAATATCGGTCGCAAAGTCTTTGCGAATGGTGCCTTCTGCGGCTTCTTCGGGATTGGTGCTGCCAATGACTTCGCGCAAAAATGCGACGGCGTTGTCTCGATCGAGTGCCATGGGCACACAGGGGCCAGAGGTCATAAAATCGAGCAGGTCGTTGTAAAAAGGCCGTTGGCGATGTACTGCATAAAACTCGGCGGCCTGTTTGCGCGTGAGACGAACCATTTTCAGGTTTACAATCCGAAAATTTTTTTCTTCGAGACGGCGAATGATTTCACCGATTACATTTTGTGCAACAGCGTCGGGTTTGACGATGAGCAGGGTGCGTTCCATACATAAAATTCCGTGTGGAGAAATATGACTTATATCAGTGTGAAGATGGACAAGATAGGAGTTGACCTTTTTTTTGTCAACCCCATTTTTGATAAGGATTTGCGCTTGTGAACTGCCCGAGAAAGAGGTTGACACAAGTCCAATGTACGTCTTTAATTAGGACACTTTGAGGAGGCACTTTTTCGCGCTGTTGCGGTTTAATTTTTTTGGACGCCGGGGTTTTTTATGAGTGTAGTAATTCCATTTTTGAACCACAAGGTTCTTTTTGTGACGGGTGCGACTGGCTTTTTGGCCAAGGGATTGGTGGGAAAAATTCTTTGCCAGGCGCCAGATGTTGGGCGCATTTATCTTATGGTGCGACCTCAGAGGCGGGGAGGGGGCAAGCCCATTAGTGCCGAAGACCGACTGCAAAGAGAGATTTTGCAATCCAGTGCCTTTACGCGATTGCGCGCAAAACTCGGGGATCGTTTTGACGCTGTGATGCGAAAAAAAGTCATTGCCGTGCCGAGCGATTTGACACAAGATCACCTCGGCATGGACGCCGAGACATATGCGCGGTTGACCCGCGAGGTTGATATTGTGATAAATAGCGCGGCCAATGTGGTTTTTGACGCGCCGCTGGATATGGCTCTGTCACAAAATACACTTGGAGCCAGGCGCGTTGTCGAATTTGCCAAAGCGTGTCGAGATGCTGTGCTCGTGCATGTTTCAACGGCTTATGTCAATGGGCGGCAAAAGAGGGTCATTTCCGAAGACGCGCCCGTGCCCGATCAAACGGTGGCACAACAGATGGGAAATGGTCGCGCGCCCGATTATAGTCTGGATTCGGAAATTGAAGATATTCTGGCGTATAGCCGCGAAGTAGAGGCGTCGTCGCGAAGCCCCGAGCGATTTGAGGAATTTACGCGGTTGCTCGACCGGCAGGATCGGGGCAAGCGCGTTACAGCGCATCGGCGGGAACACCAGTTGGAGGCTTTGCGCCAGCGCTGGGTACGGGAACGAATGGTGGCACGCGGCATAAAGCGCGGGCGAGAGTTGGGCTGGCACGATAGTTATTCTTTTACCAAGGCCATGGGTGAGCAGATGATTGTCAAGACCCGGGGCGATTTGCCTACCGTGATCGTGCGTCCTTCTATTATTGAGAGCAGTTTGTCCGATCCAGAGCCTGGATGGCTGGAGGGGCTAAAAGTGGCTGACCCACTTATTGTGCACTACGGTAAGGGGCGGTTGACTGATTTTCCCGCACGTCCAGAAGCGGTTTTAGACGTTATTCCCGTGGATATTATTATCAATGTGATTATCGGTGTTCTGCCTTCTGTCCGTGCAAATGCCGATTTGAAGGTTTATCATGTGACAACAAGTGCAAAGAATCCGGTGACAGTAGGTGAGGTTGTCCAGTATGTGTATGAGTATTTTTTAAACAATCCAATGCGCGATCGCAATGGCAAACCCATTGCGGTGACGCCGTGGACCTATCCGACGCTGCCACAATTTCGTCGAAAGTTGCGCTATAAGTATCTATTGCCACTCAAAATTTTGCAATGGGCACTGGATTGGATGCCGATAGGCAATGTTTCAAAACGCAAACGCCATTTATCGATTTTGAATGCGACGCTGGAAAATACGCTGTCGCTTACCGATATTTACGGTTCTTATATTTCTCTGGATTGCGTGTTTCAAAATGACAATATGAATCGGCTATTTGACAGTATGGATGCAGAAGATAGAGAAATTTTTAATTGTGATGTTTCGCGCATAAATTGGCCCGTTTACGTAAAAGAGATTCACATTCCCGGCTTGCAACGCCATGTGCTAAAGACAGGCGTTTGAAGATGTTGAATTTTTTTGTGACGGTTTTCTCACACAAAGACACAAAGACGCAAAGGGTGCTGGGAACTGGGTGGCCTCTTACTTCTCACTTCTCACTTCTTACCGCTTATTATGACCTCACGCGATAAATCAGATGCTCGTCCATTGCACGAAACACTGCTCGACGATTTGGAGCAGATGTTGGCTATTTATGACCAATCGGTTCAGCTTATGCTCGAAGCCGTGCGTCACGATGGCTATTTTGACGAGTTTGATCCAGATGCCCTGGTCTGGCCCAAAAGTGAGAGCGGGACGATGGATATGGAGGCACTGCAATTTCGCGCTCAGCTTGTGGATGCGATTTTTCGGGACCTGCCCGAGGTTCGCAATGAGCGTTTGGACGAGGCGTATCGTCCATTTTCGGAGTTGCTTCCACTATATCACACGGGCAGCCGAATTTATTTGCAACTCAGGCGGCAATTTGTCGAGCGCGGGCGCGGGGATGCGAAAGATTTTTTGAAGTTGTATCAGTCTCTGTATTTGAAGGCTCTGGCACAGGCGGAGTTGCACGCGCCCGAAGCCGTGGAAGAAGCACTGGCTCAGGTGCATATTACACAGGTGCCAATGTCGCACGCTCGCGCTGTTGCAGAGGCTCTTGACAATGTGGAGGCGGATGAGGATGCACACTGGGCTGAGGAGTACAGTTGTGAACGAGATGGCGAGCGGATTGAGGGATCTTTGCGCGATTTGTTGCAAGATGTAGCACAGCGCACGCTCAATTTGATCGCCGCGGGGGGGTTGCTGTCAACGCGGTATAATTATTTGACGAATTTTGGCTGGTTTGGTGTGTCGGTGTGGAAGGTTATTGTGGATGCGGAGGTGGCTTTGGCGCGGTTGCGCGACGATGTGGATCTGGATGGAATAGATGATGATGTGTTGCACATAAAGGCGCTGTTGATTGAATTTTTGCACGCGCATCAGGAGGATCCCACCAGGCTGCGTCCCCGGCTGTATTGGTATGGGCAGGAGTATAGTTATTTGACGCGGGATATGATTGATTTGTCAGTTAAGCTGATATGCGATGTGAACGCGCAAATCGATCGTGTTGGGCAAAGTATTTCGCGTATGGAAATTCCCGCTTTGCTCGCAGATACGGCGCGGGGGCGATTTTTGGAATATTCCAATGTCGGACGTCGGGGGCAATTTTCAAAGTTGCAGCGGGGAATGCGTTTTGCCCGGTGGATGGGGACTTCGCTCAAGATAGGACGTCAAAAAAAGAAATTGTTAGAAAAAGAAGCCGATCCCATCCTTCGCCGCGAAGCCGGATGGCGCACCTGGCTCGATTGGGGGCGTCGCACGCTGGATATTTTTGATATTCGCGTTGATGTTTATATCGATCCCCATTTTGAAGCCATTGTACGAGATTTGGGAGCCGATGCAGAAGGTCGGCGTCTTATTTTTTTGCCAACGCATCAAAGTTTGTTCGACCATCCCGTTTTGTACAAAGTTTTGCAGTCTCAAGAATTTATGAATGCGTGATTCTGGCGCGTACTGGGCTGGCGCGCTCGGGTATTAAAATTGGGTCGAAACAGATCACGCAGTTTGGGATGACGTCTGAGGTTTTTGATCAGATTCTGGAAAATGTCGATGGTTATGTGATGCTCGAGCGATCCCGTGCTGCGGGCCATACGACACAGCGTGTGGCACAGGCATTGACAGAGCGACCGGGCGTTATTTATCCCATGGCGACGACGGCGGCTTTTGCGGTTCAGCAATTTCCGCTTCAACACGGGGTGTTTGCACAATTGCCCCAGGATGTGGTGATTGTGCCGATTGCGTACCGCGGGCTTCACGCGCTGTGGCCCAAATGTCCAAAGGGCAATATCAATATCAATCCGGGGCAGGTCGATGTGTGGGTCTCACCGCCCATGTTGGGGGAGACGACCCTGTTGCCCAAAAGACGGTCTCTGCGGATTCAGTCCGAGGCTGCCGCGCTGTTTCAAGCGGTGCATATTGCGACGTTGTTGAATCCGGAAGAGTCTTGAAAATTGAGGTATGTAATGAATGAACTGATGGTTGTCGCACTTTTACTGGCACTGGTATTTTTGCTCGTTCGGGGGCGTCGCGCGTTTGCCAGTAAAGACCGTTTTTCTGAGGGGACAGAAGGCGAGCGGTTTGCCCACAAGTGGGGGTATAAGGATACGCGGTTTGAGTTTGACGATGACAGGACTGTGCAGGTGACGGGAACGCGGTATCCGTTGTGTGGCTATCGGATGCCGTATTTTTTGCCTTTTGTCGAAGAGGTGCTCGAGGTGCCGGTCCGTCCCGAAGATATGGGGCAAGAGGTCGAACACTGCGATTTGCCCGCGCCCGTGACAAATGATGAATTTTTGAGAGCGGTGCGCGATGCGCTCAA
>JAGWBW010000005.1:51438-56261 GCA_021295695.1 Candidatus Latescibacterota bacterium | reverse complement strand
AGTGTGGATGAGGTGTATCAAATTTTGTACTATCGACCTCCCGAACGCCTGGTGGATGTGGTGTTGTTTCCGGAGGAAGACGCGGATATTCAGGCTATTATCCAGCTTGCAAATGAACACAATGTGGTGCTGGTGCCCTATGGTGGTGGGACGAATGTGAGTGGTGCGCTCGCAATTCCGACGTCAGAGACGCGAATGGTCGCGTCGGTGGATATGCGTCGCATGAATCGCATTTTGCAGGTGGATGAAGAGAATTTTCAAGCGTGTGTACAGGCGGGTATTTCCGGCAAGCAATTGGAGATTGCGCTGAATGAGCGGGGGTACACGTCGGGACACGATCCAGATAGTTTGGAGTTTTCAACTCTGGGGGGATGGATTGCGACCAATGCCAGCGGTATGAAAAAGAATCGGTATGGCAATATTGAGGATATTGTGATGGAGGCCACGCTGGTGACGCCAACGGGGGAGGTGGAGACACACCATGCGACGCCGCGCAATTCGACAGGTGTGCAACCCAGGTCGTTTTTGTTTGGGAGTGAGGGCAATTTGGGGATTATTACCCGGGCGACGATAAAGATTCACAAACAGCCCGAGGCACAGGCGTTTGGGTCGCTGGTATTTCCGTCATTTGAACGGGGTGTGAGTTACTTAAAGGCACTTCGGCAAACGGGGCAAGTTCCGGCGAGTATTCGGTTGGTGAACAATACGGAATTTCATCTTGGGCAGGCGCTAAAGCCCGAGGCAAAAGGGTTTAAAAAGCTCCAACAGGATATTCTGCAACTTTTTTTGTCCAAGGTCAAGGGGTTTGATCCGAAGCAGTTGGTGGCGTGTACGATTGTGATGGAGGGCACAAAAGACGAGGTGCGGCAGCAGTCAAAGACGATTTTCCGTTTGGCGAAGAAATACGGCGGTATTTCGGGCGGGGCGCACAGAGGTGAGCGGGGGTATATGTTGACGTTTGGTATTGCGTATATTCGCGATTTTTTTACTCAGTTTCACATTTTGGGCGAGACATTTGAAACTTCTGTGCCGTGGACTAATATTCACGATGTTATTGGTGCGGTGGAAAAGAAGCTATTTGTTTTGTGCGAAGAATACGGCGTGCCGGGCAAACCCTTTCTGGCCTATCGCGTGACGCAGACCTATCACACGGGCGTGTGCATTTATTTCACAATGGGTTTTTGTGCGCAGGGGCTTGAGGATGCGGTTGGCGTTTATCACGCGATTGAGCACCAGTTGCGGCAGGCGATTTTAGACCACGGGGGGTCTTTGTCGCACCATCACGGCGTGGGCAAGCTCCGCAGTGGATTTTTGCCGCAGATTCAAAGCGAAAATAGCATTGCGGTGCTGCGGCAGATGAAAAAGGCGATGGATCCAAATAATATCTTTGCCATTGGCAATGGGGCGTTTGCGGAGGAGCAATGAATAGAGTCCCAAAAAATTTGCCCGGTGCAGATCTCGTAGTGTCGGGCATTGAAGCGTTGCAGCGCGGTGAGATGACGGTCGAAGCCTTGCTCGTTGCTATTGGTGCGACACGTCTGCGTGCGGCTGGTTTGGAGATTCCCCAGGTGGCGTTGCCGGACGAGCCGGAACTCGCGCTCTACAAGGCCCTTGGTGCCACACATCCTGGAGATACCCACTCTCGCTACAACAGTCTCATTCGCCGCCTCGTCAGCTTTGAGCGGGCACTTGAAAGAATGGAAAGGACCAATTTTGAGTGGCGCGATGTTTAGGGATAAGGTAGCGATTATTACAGGCGCATCTTCGGGGCTTGGGGCGGCGTTGGCTCTGGAATTGGCGAAACAGGGCGCACATCTGGCATTGTTTGCTCGGCGAGAGGAAAAGCTGGGCGAGGCGGCTGAGCAGTGTCGGCGGTTGGGCGCGCAGGTGGTGACAGTGGTGGGGGATGTTACACGGGTCGAAGATTGCGAGCAATTGGTTGAGGCGACGATTGCTGCATTTGGTCGCATAGATTATTTGGTTGCCAATGCCGGGATCAGTATGTGGGCGAGGTTTGATGAAGTGGAAGATTTGGAGGTGTTTCGCAAGCTGATGGAGACCAATTATCTCGGTCTGGTTTATGGTGTGCATGCGGCATTGTCACATTTGAAAGTTTCGAAGGGTATGATTGTGGCCATTGCATCTTTGCAGAGCAAATTTGGCGTGTCTTTGCACACGGGATATGGCGCGTCAAAGCACGCAGTGCTGGGTTTTCTAAATGCTCTGCGTCTGGAAGTGGAGGAGGTGCAGGTGTTGACGGTTTTGCCGCACTGGCTTCAAGGGACAAATTTGAGACAGCACGCTTTTGGGAAGGATGGTGAAGTACTGGGCGATTCCTCACAGCGGCACAACAAAGAGGCGCTTTCTCTTAAATATTGTTGCAGGGCAATTTTGAAAGCGATGCGAAAACAGAGGCGCGAATTGGTGCTTCCCTGGCATCACCGCGCATTGCCCTTTCTTCAAGTGATTCATCCCAAAATTGTCGAGTGGCTGGATGTGGCGTGACGCCCGATGATCTTGGAACTTCCATAGAGGAAGCCGTGGGGCAGATGCTGATGATCGGTTTTCGCGGTGATGTTTTAGATGGGGATATCGCTGCGCTTCTGCGGGATATTCAACCCGGTGGGGTGGTGCTTTTTGATTATGATTTGCAGAGTAAGGGTGAGGTGGTGCGAAATATTACGTCACCGCGGCAACTTCGCGCTTTGACCTCAGAGCTTCAGGGCATAGCTCCCTATTTTATTGCGGTTGACGCAGAGGGTGGGTATGTCAACCGGCTGAAAAAGGAGTATGGTTTTACTGTCTCTGTGTCTTCTGCTCAAACACTCGGCAGGAAGTCTCCAGGTAAGACGAAAAGAGTGGCAGATGCACTTGCGCGCGAATTGAAAGAAATGGGGATTAACTGGAATTTTGCTCCGGTTGTCGATATAAATATAGATCCCAAAAGTCCGGCTGTTGGCGCGATAGAACGGTCGTTTAGCGATGTGCCGAGGGCTGTGGTCGCGCATGCCAATGCATTTGTTAAGGCGCATAGAGAACAGCAGGTGATACCGACGCTAAAACACTTTCCCGGACACGGAAGCGCGGCGGGTGATACGCATCTCGGTGTTACCGATGTTACGGAGACATACCGACATACGAAAGAGCTTTTGCCGTATCAAAAATTTATCCAAAAGGGCTATGAAGATCCGATTCTTACCGCGCATATTGTCAATCGGAGGCTCGACAAAGGCGGAAGACCGGCGACTTTGTCGCATGATATTATGACGAAGCTGCTGAGGAATGAGATGGGTTTTGATGGGGTCGTGATTTCCGATGATATGCAGATGGGGGCGATTGTCGAGGCGTATGGGTTGACAGAGGCGGTTGTTGGGGCTGTAAAAGCAGGTGTTGATATGATTTTGCTCGCCAACCAGATTGGGGAATACAATATTGATCATGTGTACGATGTAAAGAATGCTATTGTACAGGCGGTAGCAGATGGCGTTGTGGGAGAAGATCGCATTTGCGAATCTTTTGATCGGATTCAAAGATTGAAGCAGAGGTTCGGGATTTAACGGAGAGAGTGTGACGTCTTCTGGCCTTGCGTCCAAACCCAGAAGAGTGATCTGGGGCGGATGCCCGATTGGCAATTACCACCTAAGTTACCACCCAAGTCACCCCCTAAGTCACCCCCTAAGCTCGATCTAATCGTTCCCGCCTGCATCGGGTTAGATTCTACTCATCTCATTGCGAGGTGAGTTTTCTTTTTGAGTGATTAGCTTTATGTCAAATCATTGGACAATTATTGCAAATCCCGTTTCCGGGCGCGGTCGCGCAAGGCGCATAGGTGAGCAGGTTGCGGATTTGTTGCACGAGCGTGGTGTAACTGTCGATTTGATGATGTCGGGGGTGCCGGGCGATTGCGAGCGGATAGCGCGGGAAGTGTTGGCGCGTGGAGCGCGACAGGTTGCTGCGTGTGGGGGGGATGGGACAGTGCATGAGGTGGTCAATGGTCTCGCAAATTCAGATGCGATTTTGGGGGTTGTGCCCTGTGGTCGCGGGAATGATTTGGCGCGGGCATTGGGGCTGTCCAGAGATGTGAAGGATGTGGTCAATACGCTGGTGCATGGGGTGGACCGCGCGATTGATTTGGGGAAAGCGGGCGAACGATTTTTTGCTACTGTTGCGACTTTGGGTTTCGATACGGCGGTGGCGCAAAGGATGCGGAATCAGGGGGCTGGTTTTCTCACACGGACTTTGGAGGTAGGGGGAACGGTGTCTTATGGGCTGACAGTTTTGCGAACGCTGTTTGGATATCGATCTCCTTTTGTGCGTCTGCGGGGAGATTTTGGCGTTTTTGAAGGGCGTGTTTTGCTGGCGGCAACGGCGAACACACCTTTTTATGGGAGTGGGGTCAAAATTGTACCTGATGCTATTGTTGATGATGGGATGCTGGATGTGTGTATTGTGGCAGATGTTTCGCGCTGGACGGTTTTGCGGATGTTTTTGAGCGCGTATTCCGGCGCGCATGTTGGTCATTCTGCTGTGCGTATTGTGCAGACGAGAACTTTGCAGATTGAGTCCGATGATCCCCTGTGGATTTTTGCGGATGGGGAACCTGTGTGTGAGATTCCCGCGAAGATTGAGGTTGTTCCGGGTGCGTTGAGGGTGAAGGTGTAGTTAAGTGTTCATTTTCGGACACCTGTGTATCATTTTCGGACACTTGTGGCGTTGTGGAATTCAACAGTTTTTTTATAACATACTGAAAAATAATGAAATAAGTATTTTGGCACGGATATTGCGTACCAATTGTTTAAAATTAGTTTTGAAATAGATCCTAA
>JAGWBW010000005.1:37820-51103 GCA_021295695.1 Candidatus Latescibacterota bacterium | reverse complement strand
GAACGCGAGGAGATGGTGAATGCGATGCTGGATGAGTTTGATTTGGTAGAAAAGAAGGATTTGTTTCCCCACCAGTTGTCTGGCGGCGAACAACAGCGCGTGGGTGTTGCGCGAGCCGTTGTGATTAAACCGCGCGTGATTCTGGCAGATGAACCCACTGGAAATTTAAATTCGACGCAAGGCGAGCATGTGATGAATCTGTTCACTAAGTTACACGAAGAAGGGACAACGATTGTGCAGGTGACGCATTCGGAAAAGTGGGCGGGCTATAGCAAGCGCATTGTGCATTTGCTCGATGGGGAAGTGGTGAGGGATGAGGGGGTGTGAACAATCTACACCAGGGCATCAAACCCTAAAGCAAAAGAAATGGCAAGACGGACTTCGTACATCTTTTCAGTAGGCAGATGAGTGATGAAAGCATTGAGGTTACTTTTGGAAATGGTCTGAAGATTGTCGAGATTAACTGCACAGGCTGTTTCCACTCCATCTTCAGGAGTCAATATGACCTCTGTGGGAATGCCGCGAATCGCTGTAGTAAGTGGTGCTACGGTAATAGATGTGAGGTAAGATATAGCAGAGGTGCGGGTGAGGATTAGTACAGGACGGAGTTTGTCTGGTTGCTTAAATGTGTACCAATAAACATCTCCTTGATTCATTGATCACCCCAAATTTGTTCTGTTTCCCAGACGTCAAATTCACCTTCTGTTACCGGGGATTTTTTATATCCCTCTTGATGTGTTTTTTCTAAAGCCGGCACGAGCGAATCTCTGAGTAATAATCTGAGTGAATTGCAAATAAATTCAGATCGGGTTGTACCGCTTTCTCTGATTGCGCGTTCAACTTCGGCCAATAGATCCTCGTCAATTTCCATTTGAATTGTTTTCATAGGTTCACCGTATTATGAGGTTTAGTGTATTGAAGTGCTTGTTGAATATCTTCAGCTTCGAGATAAGGATAAGCTGCAAGAATCTCTTCTGTTGACATCCGATTTGCTACCAAATTGATCAAAAGAGAAACCGTTACGCGCATGCCGCGGATACACGTGCGTCCTCCCATAATTTTGGGATCAAAGGTGATGCGGTCAAATTTCATTTTCAGGTCCCTCTATACAGTGATCAGACATATTCATAATATCGCAAACTTCGACCGATTTTGCAATTCTAACCGTTGGACGCCTAAAAAGGGTTAATAAAGATGACTAAGGAATTTGAGGAAGCTGTAGATGCCGTGATTGTGGGTGATACCGAGACGCTTAAATTGCTGCTTGAGAGAGAGCCTGATCTGGTTCACATGCGATCATCCAGAGCGCATAGGGCGATGTTGATCCATTATGTGGCGGCAAATGGCGTGGAAGATGAACGACAGCGGACACCGGTTAATGCGGTTGATGTAGCACATGTGCTCATTGATGCCGGTACAGAAATAGATGCCACGTTCCTGGATGGGGGGTCGGGGACTACACCTCTTGTTTCGCTGGTGACCAGCTTTCATCCACATAGATCGGGTGTCGCCGCTGAGCTTGTGAGAGTATTCGTCAATGCGGGTGCCAGAGTAGATGGAATAAAGGGAGATGATGAACCACTAAAGCTCGCGCTTAGTTTTGAGTATCCCGAGTCGGTTCAGGTACTTCTTGAATGCGGTGCAAAGATCGCGAATGTCGAGATCGCCGCTGGTTTGGGAGAGCTTAAACTGGTCAAGAAATTTGTCGATGAGGGAGATATACCCAGCAGGGAGTTGGAAGAGGCGTTCTGGTGCGCTTGCAAGTATGGATATACCGAGGTGGTGAAGTGTCTTCTTAAATGCGGGTTGATGCTGGCATCACAACGCGGTCGAAGAGATACGGTCGAGATGCTTCTGGATTTTGGAGCTTCTGTTGAACTGAAAAATGACTTTGGTGGTACAGCACTTGGTTCGGCGATGTACTTTTTGGCAAATCATCCCGTGATAGGTGCCGATTACGCTGGAGTGATTGAGTTGCTGCTAAGTGCGGGGTCAGAGTTCAACTTTGCCGATAAATTGACGGGCGATGATGAGGTGGATGATATGCTTCGCAAGCGCGGTGTGATTACATAGGTTTTGGTCTGTCTGCATCCGTGTCATTTTAGGGTGAAAATAAAGGTTACGTCTTCGTGGCGTAGTTCCCAGCTATTTTGTCGTTGGACAGTACTCGGCCATACTTCTACACAGTAGTCCTGACGGGATGGTGAACCTGAATGAAGCCATTTTGTTTGCGCTTCTTTGAGTTTGTCAAAACACTCCCTTCCTCCGTATGCAGTTATGTGATTTTTGTGTATGGAGTGGTGAGTACAAAAGCATTCTGCATAGGTATTACGGTTAATCCTTGAAGTTGAGCAAAGAACGCCAGATCCCTCCGTAAAGTCCAGCTTCCCCTTCCGTCTAGAATATCCGCCCAGGAAGCGCGCTCTTTGGCGGCTGGCCGTTTTTCGGCAAATTCCTCGACCAATTTCCGAGCCTGATCCCACTGAAGAGTCATTCCATGTTTGCCTGTGAATAGCATAAATCCAGGAAGAGATATTACTTTCCCGCTGAGATGATCTTTTCGCTTTTGTAACTTCAACATGAGGCACTGGCTCTCACCCGGGAAGTCGTTTAACGTCAATACCATGATGCCTTTGGGCGATAGTTGCTCCCACCAGGCGGGGAACAGGGTTGGGCATGTGACCGTCGTGATCAGCCGATCAAAAGGCGCTTCTTTCGCGTAGCCTTTTGATGCATCACCCGTTATTACACGAGCATTTTTTGTGCCTTGTCGCTTCAAGTGACGGCGTGCTCTGCGAGTGACATCGGATTGAGCGAGATGGGCTAATAGCGCGGCGTTCCATCCGGTGCCTGCGCCAATTTCAAATACGCGATGGCCTGCGCGAACAGATAGAATGTCCAGCATGTGAACGACGAGAGAAGGCTGCGATGTCGAGCTTGGTGGGTTGAGGTGGCTGAGCAAAGCTTCGTCGGAATAAATTCTCTCCAATTGGCTCGAGGTGGGGCATTTCGGATCGACCTCAATTAAGCCTTTCCGATTTCCCAATGCATGGATTCGATCAACAAACAGATGTCTTGGTGTTGATTGGAGGGCATGTTCTATTGCCTTATTCTTTAAACTACCTGTTGCCTTGAGCATGTCGATGAAATCACGCTGCAACAGATCTGTATTTTTAGTTCCAGACATTAGTTTTCTCTCAAGGGTTTAAGTGAGCTATGATCTCGCTTATGCACCCGGACCTTTGACAAACATTCCAGGGGTCGCTCCTGTGTGTTCGCCATTTTCGAGGACGCGGATGCCGTTGACGAAGACGTTGCGGATGCCGATAGAGAGCTGGTGGGTGTCGTCGAATGTCGAGCGGTCGGCGACGGTGTCGGGGTCAAAGACGACGACATCGGCCCAGCAGCCGGGCTGGAGACGCCCGCGGTCCCACAGTGAGAGGCGATTGGCGACTGAAGAGGTCATTTTGAGGATGGCTTCTTCGAGTGGCAAGAGCTTCTCGTCGCGGACATAGTGGCCGAGGACGCGGGGATAGGTGCCGTACGACCGGGGGTGGAGCGGTCCCTCGGCAGCCGCCCATTCTGGATCGACGCCGCCTGCGTCTGTGGAGACTTTGATCCAGGGGAGTTGGAGTTGGAGGCGGACATTGTCTTCGGACATGGTGTGGTAGATGGTGAAGATGCGCTGGTTTTCCGATAGCAAGAGGTCGATGGTGGCTTCTATCCAGTCCTGGCCGCGCATCTCGGCAATCTCAGAGAGACGTTTGCCGATGTATTGCTGGTTTTCGGGTTTTTTGAATCCGACCGGAGCGATCTGGTCGGGGCGACGGGGAATCTCGCCGTGGCGGTTTCTGACTTCGGAGACGATTTTTGCGCGGATGTTGGGGTCGCGCAGGTTGTCGAAGAATTTGCCGTCTGCGGCCACCCAGGTGGGCAGGACTGTAGATAGGCCAGTGCCGCTTGCGGGGTAGGGATACATGTCGGCTGTGATGTCGAGGCCCTCGGCGCGTACCTGATTTATGCGCTCAATGACCCGGTGTATTTTGGGGTAGTTGCGATCGGCGACGGCTTTGAGGTGGTAGATTTCGACCGGGATGTTGGCGCGCTGTCCAATTTCGATGGCTTCGTCCAGAGCTTCGAGGAGTTTGTCTGCCTCGGATCGGATGTGGGTGATATAGATGCCGCCGAATTTCGCCACTGTCTTGCAGATCTCGACGATTTCATCCGTGCTGGTATATGTGTCCGGCGGGTAGATGAGGGCGTAGGAGGGACCGAAGGCACCGTCTTCCATGGATTCGGCCATGATGCGGTGCATGGTTTTCATTTCGCCGGGGGTTGGCTCGCCCATCCGCATGCCCATTGCGTGCGCGCGCAGGGTGCCCGCGCCCAGGAAGGATCCTACGTTGGGCGAGACGCCAGCTTCGATCATGGCGTCGAGCCAGTTGCCAAAGCGATGCCAGTTCCGCGCGCGTTCCCGCCAGTTTTTGGGGAGAGATCGCGAGAGGGTGTTGGAGCCGCCAACAGGTGCGGGTGTCCATGCTTCACCCATGATTTCGGTCGTGATGCCCTGGGTGATTTTGGAGAGACATCGACCATCGCGCATCAGTGGGACGATGGAGTGGCTCTGTATGTCGATGAAGCCGGGGCAGACGATGTGACCGGCCGCATTGACGATTTCGCCGATGCCATCGTGGGGGATGGTCCCCGGCGGTTCGATGGTGGATATTTTACCGTTCTCAAGAGCGATGTCGCCGTAGAAATAGGGGTTGCCAGTGCCGTCGATGATCTTTCCTGAGTGAATGAGGGTAGTGATTGGCATGGGAGTCCCTTTCGTTTTTTTTACGCTAAAAGTCTGCGCCGAAGTTCTGGACGAAGATGAGGAAGTCAGAGAAGGTAACGCGCAGGTCGCCGTCGAGGTCAAAGGTAGGGTCAAAGCCAACCTCGCCTGCGGTTTTGCCAAAGGCAGAGGCAAAGGCGAGGAAGTCCGAGAAGCCTATTTCACCGTCGCCGTCAAAGTCTGAGGCTGCGGGGCCAGATACGAGTTCAGCGATAGAGAGGGTATAACCGATTGCTGTGCCAGATGTGGAAGTGATGGCGAGGCTTCTGGCGATATTACCTGATGTGTGTATGCGTTTGCTCTGTGTGGCTGAAATGGGGATCGGTGCGGCAAAGGGGGTATCTCCTTCGGCAATGAGTGTGACGAGGAGGTCGTTGTCACCTGTGGATTGGATTGTGAAGGCGAGGCCGGGTGTTTCGCTCAGATCGAGATAGTCTATGCCCCAGCGCGTGGCGCGTCGCGTGAGATTATTGGTCGGGATGGTGAGGATTTCGCGCTTTACCGGGGGCAGGTCAATGGCGCGATAGCCGAGGTCACCCGCGCCGTCGAGGTACATGGCTGCGGCCCACTGCCCAAAGAGGTGATCAAAGCGTTCGGGCGCGTTGAGCGATTGAAGAAGATTGTCGATGCTCGCTATGCTGCTGTCTGGATCTGCGACGAGTTTGCGGAGTGCGCTGTCGCCATAGCGCTGTGCGAAATACGTCATATAGAGATATGCCTGATCAAAGTCAAAAAACTGATCTTCCCAATGGGTGAGATCTGTATTGGCCGCGAGCGAGAGAAAATTTTCGGTCGCGGTTGCTGTCGTGTCTTTGTATCCACAGGCGAGTTCGGCGTATTCCGAGCACCCTTCGTCGAGCCATTTGGCTTCGTCGGGATCGGCTTTCCAGTGGATCAGGTGCTGAAATTCGTGGGCGAGTGTGGCGCGTGCGAGGTTGCTGTTGATGTCGAGGGGACGGGCGTCGATATAAATGATTTCGCGCGAGACGGGTGGGGCTTCGTTGTCGGTATCTATATAACCGACAAATGTGATGCCCGTGATTGGACTGTCGAGTACGTCGAGTACGAGGATGAGTATGCGGGGATCGGCATCGACATCCGGAGGATCGCCAAAGAGGTCGGTGACTGTCTCGTAAATGCCGCGGTCGGGATGGCGTGCGGTGGATTGATCAAATGCGCGTGCGAGGGATTCAATGCCCGTTTGTGTCACGCGCGGGGTGTTCCACATGTCATCTTCTACAAAAATATAACAGTGGTCGCCCACATAGCGACAGGTTGTTGTGGTGTGGTATTTTCCGCCGCCAACGAGCTGAAAACTGTATGCGGGCAGCGTGAGCGTATCGCCAACGCGGAATGGTGTGGAGAAGGGGATTTTGGTCGCGGGGCGATAGGGCGTGGTATCGCGTGGAATCAGGTGGGTTCCGCTTTGGGGGATGGGTTCGGCGTGGGCTGTGATGCAAGAAAGCGCAATGCAGCAGGTAAAAAAAATAAGAATATAACGCAAATCGCGTTTGGGAGTTGTTGGCGGAGACATTGTTAAAATCGGACTGAGAGTCGCACCTGTAAGTCCCCAGAGGTATTGGGGGAGACAGTTGCAACGGAGCGGGTTTTGGCGGCGATATTGGCGGCGTTTAACGCGCTGGCAAAGCGGTTGAAGATGAGTGCGCCCACAAAGAGAAAGCCGCGTGTGCGTGCCCAGGTGGCTTTGCTTCGCAATTCTCGAAAGTGCTCGCGGGAAGCCGGTGTGTCCCACTCCCAAAAGTTTTCAGGTGTTTCTGGCAGTGGGTTGCCCGATGTGCCTTCGACATATAGCAATCGGGCGTTGTAGTCGTAGATGCTGTTGTAACTGGACAGGCGGTCGTAATGGGAGTTGGGTTTTTTGACGTTGGTTGCGCCAGCGCGTGCCGCGGCATAAGCGCGGAAGGTGTTTTCTCGCGTGGTGTTTAGTTTTTGAAATGCAAATAATCCCGTCCAGAACATGCCTTCGGTAAATAGGAAAAATTTCGCGGATTTTCGCCCGCCCGCATATCGCTCGCCCAGGCCGGGTAAGAGGATTGATAAAAAGGCGGCTTTTTTTGGTGATTTCGCTTCTTGTGCGAATGCGGCAGATGGCGCGAGCAAACAGGCGATTGAGAATGCGATCAGGATTTGAGATGATGTTTTCATGATGCTTAAAATCTCGTTTTCAATTCAACCATGGACCGCCCATGGATATCGACCGGCGTGATGTTGATCCACAAGCTCGGCTCGGTCTGTTTTTGGAGCGCGCGCGTATAGGCCGAGGCGTGTATGGCACTGGCAATGTGGTTGAGCACGGCCAGGCCAGTGATAACAGACGCGCGTTTGAGGTATTTGTTGCTGTCGTTGCGACGGGTTTCATAGTCCAGCCTGCGTGACGATGGCACGTTCTTGTTATCGGTGGAAAAGTCAGCCGTCACATCGTCCCAGCCATAGACAAACTGATGATATTTGCCAATGAGTTCGTAATACTGCTGTGTGTCGTTGCTTTTGGAGGGCAGGGCATGAGTTTCGTAATACGGTTCGGGCTGACTTGTGTTCCATTCCCGCCAGGCGTTGTATCGCGCTTCCCGCCAATGCCGATCGGCATACACCCGAAATTCTTCCTTAATGTCATTGCCTTTGCCCCGCCATGAAACATAAGCGGTCCATGTGAGGGCTTCTGCGCCCATAAACCCAACTGCGCGCATTTTGGCTCCGGCATATAATTCACCCAGACCCGGTACAAGCAATGAAAGAAAAAAAGCCGTTTTAGGCGATTTTTCCGCGGCGACCTGCCCGCATATTAGCGCGAAAACAAGCGTGCAGAGTGTGAATGTTCGCATGGGGTAATTCCTTTGGCTAAAAGTTGCCCTTCCCAACATCCGTAACAAATCCAAATAATAACGTAAAATATACTTTTAAACCACTTCGTTCAAGTGGATCGCCAACCCGTTGCAAAGGCACATGGTCGAAACCGTAGGCTATGTCGAGGCTGGCGCGTGTGGGGAAAAGATAAAACGAGGTGGCGTCGTAGCGCAATTGCGTGCCCAGTTCGCGTTTCCAGCCGCGTTTGAGTATTGCATCATCGGGTGTACCATCCCAGGCACGTGCGATTCCGGCAAAGAATGCGCCATAGACTTGGTCGGAGTAGATCGGGCCGGTTTGTCGATCGATGTGCGACCATAAGGGAAAGCGATAAGCCGACCGCAACATCAGGGCGCGGCGGCCTTCCATGCTGTAAAATGTATATCCTTTCATGCCGGGCAAGCCGCCGAGGAAGAAGTCAAAGGTGTCGTCAACTTCGCTGTCGATCACGCCGCCAAAAAAGCGGAAACTCAGCGCACTGCGTCCGGGAGCAACCGGGATAAATTCGTTCCAGTCGAGGGAGAGTTGGTTGTAGAAATAGCGATCATAGGTTTCGACAATCAGCGAGGTATTTTCCTCAAAGCCGCTGATAAACCAGTTGAAATACCGGTCGTAACGCAGCGCGAGACGGCGTCCGGATCGGGGATTGATTTCCGAATCGCGGGAGCGGCCTATGGCATCGAGGCGATAGGTGAGGGCGAGGTCAAATCCGTTGAGGGTTGTGGCGGCTAGGATATCGCGGTTGAGGCCGTTGAATCGCGCCTGATCCAGAACTGCGCCCGTGCGATTGTACACGAGACGAGCGTCGATCGTACCGCCGCGTCTAAGGGTGTATTTACCGCCTATTTCAATGCCAGTGAGCGCAAAGGTGCGGTTGTAAATGCGAAAGTCCTGGTCGCGGCTGATTACATCTTCTTCAACGTGGCGCGATAAACGGTAGGCTTCCAAAAAAAAGGTGGGGCGTTTTTTGCGGTATTCGTAAAGCGCGTATAGGTCCATATCCAGATCGTGGGCAAGCAGGCCACTGATAAAAAAGGTTTGTTTTCGCAAGACATCGTCGGATCCCGCTATGGCACCGAGTTTGAGTTTGCCGCTGTCAATTGCAAGGCGTGGAAGTATGGTGGTGGTTGCAAATTCATTTTTGTATGGACGGCTCGCTATTGCGGGTTTGGGCGGTGCGGGGGCAAAGGGTTCGACTCGAAAGATGTTGGTCTCTATGGATTCATTTAATGGCTGAGAGATAACGCGAATTTCGTAGGCATTTTTGCCGTAGTGGGCATAGGCGATGCGGTTGCCATCTGGGTGAACGTGGGGTTGAAATGCGCCGCCGTACACGCGGGTGAGGCGGTCTATTGTGCCGTTGGATAGATTGGCGCGATAGAGGTTGAAGATACCGTCTTGGTCAGAGGCAAATACGAAGGATGAGCCATCGGGTGTCCAGCATGGATCGCGGTCGGTTGCGCGGGAGGCAACGCGCACCGTGTAGTCGCCACCTGTTGTGGGAATGGTGGCGATGTCCCGCAAGGTGCCGCTTCGGTAGAGCGAGAATGCGATTTGCGATCCATCGGGCGACCAGCGCGGAGTGGCGACCTGTGAGCCGTCGTCGAAGGATGTGAGGTAGCGAATGGTGTCTGCCGCGATGTCGAGGATGCAGAGGTTGGTGCTGCCCCCGCCGTTTTTGATAAATGCAATTTCCGTTCCGTCTGGCGAATAGGCCGGGTGAATGCCGCGCAAGCCAGTGCTGAGGCGCGTTTCGCCCGGGAAGGTGGCACGCGCGAGGCCAATGGCGGTTTTGACATTTTGAAACAGGCTCGATTTCGCGGCTTTGGGATCTATGGTGTAGAGGTCCCATTGCCGCCCGCCATATTTGTTGGGCTGGCTGTGGCGCGCGTAGAGGAATTGCGATCCATCGGTTGACCAGTCAAAGGCCGTGACTGCGCTGGGGGCGGCGAGTTCCACGCTGCTGTCGGCGAGGGTATAGACCATCAAACTCGTGCGCCCATAATCGCGCCCTTTATTGGAAAGGTAGGCGAGCTTTGTGCCGTCGGGCGACCAGCGGGGGTGTAGATTGAGATAGCCGTCTTCGCGGATGAGGTCACCCTGTGCGGGACTGGTTTCGATCTGTGCGATTTGAGTCGCATAGCGTTTTTCGAGCGATGCGACCCAGCGCGTGTGCAATTCGCTTGCAGAGATGCCCAGGGTCGCGCGGACTGCGCCGCCAAAATCCGTGCGCCACCAGACTTTCATCTGCCGATATAATTCGGGGAGTTTGTCGCGTCCAAAGGTATCGACTATAAAGAGAGTGAGTGAATAACCGTGGTCGTACACTTTTTCAAATCCGAGACCTGTTTTGGCGCCAAAGACGGACATTTCGGCGCGGGTGAGCAAGCTCCCATTGCGCGTGGCCTGGCGCAAGATCATATCGCGGTGCGAGTCCCAGTGGTCGTGTTGGGCGCCCGGTGCCATGTATTGCGCCGTGCCTTCGGCAAACCAGGGCGGGATGATGGTGGCGGGAATGGCGTAAGCGGCCAGGACATTGGGATAACCAGCGAGAATGTCGTCGCGTTTGCCTTCGCCCTGATATTGCAGGTAGTTGACGAAGATGGCGGGGATGCGCCGCGAGGATTTGCGGGCGATCTGGAGCGAGATGATGTGCGTCAATTCGTGCGTTATCACATTTGGGAGCCAATCTGTACTACCGCGCAGTGCAAAATCGAGATTGGAGACCCAGATTTCGATGGTGTTGTGGTAATAATACGCGGCGCCATTGGCATAATCTTCGGTGTCTTTGAGGATGATGCGGACTTTGCTATTGGGTTCAAAATTGTAAAAGGACGCGATCGGGCTGTACGCGTCTTCGGCGATCTGGGCAGCACGCGGCGCCAATTTTTCCAGACCCTGATGGTAATAGACTTTGAAGTGTTCGGTTTCAATGACGCGCCATGTCAGTTCGGGATGATTGGCGTCAAATTGCGCGGGAGCCTGTGTACTCAGGATCAGGAGGATGAGAATTATTTGTGTGAATTTGTGAGACATAGTGTTGGTGGTTACTTTATTACCGCGGCTTTGATAAATCGCACCTCTGTGCGCGTGCTGTTGCTGGCTTGCAGGCGACAAATATAGAGGCCGCTGGCATAATCGGTTACATCCCACGCGATTTCGTTGTCGGTGTTGGGCATGGGATTGTTGTGTGTGAGATCGGCGACTCTTTCACCGAGGGGATTGTAAATGGTCATACTGATGTCGGCGGGTTCTAATAAAAAAAAGCGGATGCGCGCTCTGTCGCCATTGCGGACCGGGTTGGGGTAAAGGTATGCCCGCTCCGCGGGTAAAAGCGATGTTTCTGTTGGGATTGCGATTTCGTCGGGCTGTTGGAGCAATTTGCCCGCGTTGCCCGGTCCGCCGCCGAGTTGTCCCCAGATAATTTTGTTGCCGGTATAAGAGGGGTCAATTGTTTCCATATGGAAGAGTTGTGCGCTGCTGTCGGCGGTATAGATAATGAGTTCCAGAGTGCCGTCGTTGTCAAGGTCGTCGATAAGGGGTGATGAGAGAATGGGGCCAGGGAGTAACAGGGGAAAGCCCGGTAGGGAATGTCCCTCAGCGGTCAAGCCGTAGAGGAGGCCGCCTCGCGTACCTATAAAAATATCGGGGGATGCGTCGTTATTGATGTCGGCGAGAATGGGCGGTGCTTCTATGGGACCGGCATCGTCTTTTATGGGGAAAGCGAGCGCGCCTTCGGTTTGCAAGATGGCGTTGAAGCGATAGAGATAGAGTCTGCCTTTGCCGCCAAAGAGGACCTCGACAAATCCATCCTGGTCGAGGTCGGCGACAACAGGGGGTGAATGCGCGCCGCCTGGCACGGGATCGCTCGCAAAGGCGAGGCCGTTGGCGTCGAGGATGGAGAGGATGCCGTCTGTTGTGACGACAGCAATGTCGTCATCGCCATCGCGGTCGAGGTCACCTATTGCCGGTCCGCCGATGATGGGGGACGCGAATGTGGCGAGTGGCGTGGATTGGTTGGTGTCGTGAATGAGGTGGATCTGAGCACTGCGGGTAATGGCGATGAGCTCATTGTCCGAGTCGCTGTCGATATTGCCCACGGCGAGCGATTGGATGCCGTCGTCAAGGGTGATACTGCCCGCGATTTCAGATAAAAAATTGCCCCATTCGATTTTCCCATCGCTCCATCCCCAGATATCGACATACGTTGTGGGAAAGGATGCAATGACGGGTGTTGCGGAGAAAGAAGGAGGAGGATTGATATCGACGGTTTCGTGGATAGCGCCGCTGGGACGCCAGTGCGTGCGGGTTGTTTCTCCGCGATGGAAGACGAATCCGTTCCCTGTTTCCAGGTCGCCAATTGCAGGGGTTGTGGCAAACATCTCGTCCGTGCCGTGCGGTGTACCCGCGATTTTCCACGCGCCAGAGCTATGAAGTATTTCTTTGATTCCATCTCTATCGAGGTCGATGACGCGAGGTGCTACTCGCGTGGGATTCAAGTCTGTAATCGGCCAGTTATCTATCCGATTGGCAAAACGGATAGCAACTGCCATTACTTCGCCGGGAGGACTGAGTATTTCGATAGTGATGCCGCTTTCATAGCCCGAATTGCTGCGAGTATTTGGCGAGGTACCGGGTCCAAGTACGGTGTTGTTGCCCACGTAAAAGGCGTCTTCTGGCGCGCCCTCAATACTGCTTAATGAGATGATACCAGCTTGAATGATGCGGCTGGCCGATACATTGCCGATATCTTGCAGGCCATCGGCTTCTTCGAGGGCAATGCCGCGGCGATATTGGGCAGGTGCAATTTTATAATCGGGATGGCTATTGATGTGTTTTTCTGCGTCACTGGCCCGAATGACGGCGTCGTCAATGTGGTAGATGAGAATGCCCGAGCCGGGTATGAACGCATCGTAATCGTCTGTTGAAAGCCAGACATTATGAGGGGTGGAAAATTTGATTTGCGGAATGCGATTTTCGATATTGAGGCGCGAGTAGCGGTTTTCGATTAAAAAATATTCGGTGGCGCTGATGGGCACGCGAATAGCCTGCGGAAGATCGGATGCGCTGCCGGATGCAGCGATTTCTACGGTGGCGTTATGGGTGATCACAAGTGGCTCGATCCAGCCGAGTTGCATGCGCGACCAGGCGATCATGCGACTGGGCAAAAATCCGATCAAATCTGTGCTGGTGGATTCGGGATCATTTCTGAGAGGTTGAAGACCCAGGCGCGCGGCATCAATTTGATTGTTGGCGCCCGTGTCCATCAAACTCCAGTCGCCAATTGCGGGCAGGTCGTTTTCAAAGTCCGAAAGGCCGGGCAAGCCGAGTTGCGAGGCAAAAAATCGAGCGAGCGTACCATTGAGACCGCCCCGGCCATTTGTGCTGATGGCTTCGGGCAATAGCATGCCCGATGTGACCTGAAAAGTGCCGTTGTTGACGGAAATCGCGCCGTCGGCGAGTTCGATGAGGTCGCGTTCAAAAATAAAGGCCGAGGGTATGTCGTTGAGTTTTTGACCTGCTTCTCCGCCGAGACCCGCGTGAAATACTGCAAAAGCGCGGTATTTCGAGAAATCTATAT
>JAGWBW010000005.1:0-37798 GCA_021295695.1 Candidatus Latescibacterota bacterium | reverse complement strand
ACGCGCTCATTTATTTCGCGTCTCGTGCGTCCATTGCCGTATTCGATCAAGGGCGTATCGAGGACGTAACTCGCGGTGAGGTCTTGTGGATAGACATCGTATTCGATGGTCATTTGACCGCTGGATATGTCGCGATAATAATTGGAAAGTGCCTGCAGGTGGGCTTCAAAATAGGCGCGATCGTGGGGGGGCGCGTCAAAGGGATAGATGCGATCAGAGTTTTCGATTGTATTGAGATTGAATGTGCCGTTCCCACTGGTGGTTTCGTTGTCGGGGTCTTCGGGAGGGAAAGAGACGCGCACGGCTAAGACGCGATAGGTGTCGGCAGCCATAATAGGTTGTACAAAAAGGGCTACAAGACACAGGAGGATTGAGCAGGGTATCTCGCATCTGTGCAGAAGGGTCATAGTCAAGCGTATGTTCGGTTTCATAATGCGAGATCAATTTGAATAGCTGATGCGGTAAATCAGGCCAGCCTGGTCGTCCGATACCAGCAGGGAACCATCGGGCATGACGAGTACATCTACTGGCCTACCCCAGTTTGATTCTCCCTGTAGCCAGCCTTTTGCGAACGGCTCGTAGCTGATCGCTTTGTTGTCATTTAGACGCACCAGAGTGACGCGGTAGCCGATCTTGCTGCTGCGATTCCAGGATCCGTGTTCGGCGATGAAGATCTGATTGTGGTATTTCTCGGGAAACATGTCGCCGGTATAGAAGCGCATCCCCAGAGCCGCTACGTGCGGACCGAGATTCTGGACCGGCGCAACAAATTCGCCGCAGTTGCGCTGATCGCCGAATACAGGATCGGCGATGTTGGTACCGTGGCAGTAGGGATAGCCGAAGTGCTGTCCATCAGTGGTTACTCTGTTCAGTTCGTCCGGCGGCACATCGTCACCCATCCTGTCTCTTCCATTGTCAGTGAACCACAGTTGGCCCGTTTCCGGGTGCCAATCGAAGCCGACGGTGTTGCGAATGCCTCGCGCTATGATACTGAAGGTGCCATTGGCGTCCAATTTTCCGATCGACGCGTAAGGATCGCCGGAATCGCAGATGTTGCACGGCGCGCCGACCGGTACGTACAGCAAACCGTCGGGACCAAAGCGGATGAATTTCCAGCCGTGATGGCGATCTGTGGGGAAAGCGTCGTTGACGATCTCCGGCTGCGGCGGCTTGTCGAGTTGTGCTTCGATGTTGCGATAGCGCAGGATGCGGCTAATTTCGGCTATGTACAGGTCGCCGTTCTTAAAGGCGACACCGTTGGGGTTGTTCAGGCCACGGGCGAGGATGATGACCCGCTCTGCCTTGTGGTCGCCGTCTTCGTCGCGCAGTGCGTACACGCGGCCGCTGGGACGGGTGCCGACAAATAGGGTGCCGTCTGGGCTGAGGCTCATTGAACGAGCACCAGTTACCCCTTCGGCGTACACGCGAATGTGGAACCCTTCAGGTAGTTCAATCTGCGCCATGCGTGGATCGCCGGGTGGTGGCAGTGGCGGTCCAAAGCTATCTACAAATAGTAGAAAATCGTCAAACGCAATCTCGCCATTGCCATTCAGATCGTATTTCGCATCGTACCGATCTTGACCGGCTTGAGATCCGAATGCGCTGGCAAAGAGCAAAAAGTCGGGGAAATCGACAACACCATTGCCATTAAAGTCCGAAGAAGAGGGATTGCTATTTTGAGCAAAAATAGACGAAATCAAGAGCATGAAACTCAGCAAACTGACGGTCCCGAGCGCGAGGAAACGAGGTTTAGCATTGTATCTCAAGAGATTTAGCATTGTATTTTAACTGATGATTCTTTATCGCAAGGGGGCCAATTGCTGAACCTGGAGGACTAAAATATAAATCCACCCGTGAAGCGGAATGTATTGCTGGCAGGCGTATCTTCTGTCGGTACAAAATACGAGATATCGAAATTTGCCCAGTTGTATTTCAAGCCCAGCCCAAAGGTGGGAAAGTTGCGTTTGCCATCCTTGTCATAGGAATAGCCACTGCGCAGGGCAAAAGCCGAATCTTCAGAAAGATGGTACATCCATTCGGCACCTACGCGGTAATCCATATCGTCAAATTCTGTAAAACCATTGCCGCCCGGATTGGGCTTCCAGCCAAAGGTGTCGTCGTTCCAGCCCGAAATAAAGGAGAAGAAATTATCAGAGGCGAGGGGTTTGTAAACATCTGTGGTGAGCATCAGGGAAGACGATTCGTTTTTGAGCACTTTGTATGCAACGCCAAAAACGAAATTTTGCGGCAGTGGATCTGCCTGGTCGGCATCGATAAAAGTCATGTTTGGGCCAACATTGCGCAACACGCTACCGAAGCTAAGCCGATCTGTAGCTGCCCACATGAGACCTATGTCTCCGGCAAAAGAAGTCGCTGTACCTTTGCCTTGCTCAACACCCGCGCCTATGTCGGAGAGGTTTTCATGGATGAACTTAGCTGTGATGCCCAGGGCCAGATTTTTGAAGAGATGCGTGCCATAAGAGACACCCAGGGCCATGCCGTAGCTTTTAAATGTACCTAAAAGATTTCCCTCTTCATCGGTGCGTTGTTGTTCGCCTAAAGAACTATAAATGAGGCTATATCCCAGATTGCCAATGCCACTAAAGGGGTGTGTATAAGCACCGAATGACGAAAAGATGTCACCAGCCAGTCGGGGAACGGGTTTGTACAGGGTGGTGCTGAGACTGTGAATTTGTAACGAGGCCAGTGCGGCGGGGTTGTAGTACGTAGCATTGGCGTCATCGGCAATAGCGACATAAGCATTGCCCATGCCCGCCGCGCGAGCCGATGGTGCGAACAATAAAAAAGTGGCTGCAGCATGGCTTTCTGGCGTTGCATAAGCTGGGGTGCTGAGCAGGCCAATACCAAGTGCGAACAGGGCGAGAAAACGGTATTTCATGGAAATTCTCCTTTATAGAATTAGCCGGAAAGCCTGCAAAACATGAAAAAACCCGGCCGTGAGCGCGTGTGAACGCGCCGCCAACCGGGGGGCATTCTAACATCGCGCGCTAAAGCAGGCACATCTTCGGATACCGGACAAAGTAGCCGATGGGATTTTACAGATGCAAAAAACAGCGCTTTAGCGGTGATGCGATAGACAAATTTCCCTGATTAATGGTGAAAAAAAATAAAAAATCGCTTGTTTGAGACTCGCGTGTTGCCTATTTTCAGATCACGAATTTTTGATTGATGAAAGGAAAGAACGTGATTGACCGGAATCTACTCGATATTTTGGCTTGTCCAGAAAACAAAACACCCGTGAAATTAGCTAATCAATCGCTGATTGACACCATCAACAGCGCGATTGCAAAAGGCGAGGTTAAAAACCGAGGCGGACAAAAAGTTGAACTGCCGATTAATGGGGGCCTGGTGCGCGAAGATCGCATCTTTTTATATCCCATTCAGGACGCGATTCCCATTATGTTGATCGACGAGGCCATTCCGCTAAACAAATTTATTTCTCAATAGTCTTTTCCCTGTTTCTGAAGTATTTTAGAACTTCAACAAATCCTTCCCATGTGTCAAGCCTTTTTTGTTCGGTTTAGACGTTTCCTCAGGCAACGAGTTCCGCATTTTTTTTTTAAAAAATTGTGTGATATTGGTCTCTTGCGGTTCATTTTGTGGCAAAATATCTGGATCGCGCTCGTGTTTGGGTTTTTAGCATGTGATGGGGGAGGTGAGAAGACCAAATTAGATGTAACGGCGTTGGATGGCGGAAAAGTAAGCTGGCGGACCTGGAGCCAAAGAGATTCTGCCCGAATTACCGAGCGCCCCGTTTTGTTGTTTTTGTACACGCAGCGATCGGTTTGGTGTCGCGATCTGGCAGCGCGGTGTTTTGAAGATTCAGAAATTGCGCGGGCAATTGCACGTTACACCCTGCCGATATGGGTTGATGCTGATCAACGACCCGATTTGTTTGAGCGCTTTGGTCTGGGGGGGGTTCCATCTCTCTCTTTTTTGACACCCGATGAACAATGGATTACGGGTAGTACCTATCTCGATCCCGATGATATGATAGATCTATTGCGATGGGTGCAAATTTTGTACGACAATCCCGATAGGCTCGTCAGGCTCGAGATACAGCGGTCAGAGTTGAAGCGGCGAGTAGAACGCGATAAAAAGAAAGATCCGCGTCCTCGGATTAAACCCAACGCAGCGCTTTTGCATCGCGTACGCGACAGTTTGGTATCGGTAGTAAAAAGCGGCTTTGATCCAGGTCCCGAAGGTCTTCTCGCGCTTGCAGAAGCGGGTATTGATTCGCCTTTGGTCAATTTTGCACACAGCGCACGGCGCGATACAGATGGCGTTTATGTGTTGGGGGTATTAACAAATCGCGGGCCTGTGATTGATGCGGAAAAACACATGGCGGTTAATGCGCAATTATTGCGGGCATTTGCACAGGTAAATTTGTCCCGCGATCTGGCCGATGCGCTGCTTGAACAATTTGCCGTATCTGGCGATGTTTTGTTGGGAGCTGGGCTGGCTGGTTTTAAAGATCGGGCAGGAAATATATTGCGGGATGCAGAGATTTATTCGGGCTGGAATGCACTGGCAGTTTCGGGTTTGTGCGCGGCGTTTCTCGAAACCCGAGAGGTGCGTTTTTTAGATGCTGGGCGGCGAATTTTTGAAGAGATTAAGACGCGATTTGTACAGGAAAATAGCCTGTTTACCCACGCGCGATCTTTAAATATACCCCATTTTTTGCTAGATCAGGTTTTAATCATTCGCGCGGCCCTCGATTTGTTTGAGGCACAGGAACGCGAGGCCGATTTGTTATTTGCGCGGACGCATGCAGATCGGGTGATGGTAGCTTTTGCCGATTCTTCGGGTGCTTTGAGAGATCGAACGCCGGAGGCAGAGGTCGCGAACTCACCCGCTATTGATCGGTGGTTGCCTTCGGGAAATGGCGTGGCAGCGCAGGTTTTTATGCGACTTTTTGTACATACGAAAATGCCGCGCTATCGAGATCGATCCGAGGCGATTTTGATAGCTCTGATTGCACCTAATATAGATCGCATCGGATATGCTGGTGCTCTGAATCGCGCATTGGCATTATTTGTGCAGGAAAGCGAACACTAATGGCTAATAACCGGTTGCTCATTGTCGGCGCATCGGGTTTTTTGGGACACGCGCTTTGCGATGTATCCTGCGATGATTGGGAACGAACACCTGCATCGCGCAGCGGTCAAAAGGGTCATCTCGTCGTAGATTTGACACAGCCCGCTTTGGTACACGAGGTGATAGCACAGGTGCGCCCTCGGTGGGTGATCAATTCGGCAGCTATGACAAGCGTTGATGGGTGCGAGCGAAATCCCGCGCTTGCGCGTGCGATACACGTCGATGGAACGCGCAATTTGGTTCAAGCGTGTGAACGGGTTGGATGTGGTCTGGTGAACTTATCGACCAATTATGTGTTTGATGGAGTGAAAGGGCCTTATGCCGAGGTCGATGAAGCACACCCGGTGAATGTGTATGGGCAGACCAAGTTAGAAAGCGAAGTTATTCTGCTGAATGCACTTTGCCCCGGCATTGTGGTGCGAACGGCGGTACTGTACGGTTTTCACCCGTCTTGCCGGCCCAATTTTGTAACCTGGGCTATTTCATCTCTGGCGGGACGAGAGGCGATTCGCGTGGTGACAGACGAATGGGCAAATCCGACTTTTGTCGATGAGCTTGCCGCTTTTGTCTTAAAACTGTGCCGCACGGACTTTTGCGGTGTGGTGCATTTTGGCGGGGCAGATTTTTTGACTCGCCTTGAAATGGTTGAGCAGATTTGTGCGGTGATGGAGCTTGACTTTTCACTGGTGTCTGCCACAACGTCTGCAGAATTTGGGCAGTTCGCACAGCGCCCGCTGCGCGCCGGGTTGACAACCGCACTCGCCAGAACATTATGTGATATTGTACCTACCTCTTTTGAGCATAATTTGAGGCAATTAAAGGACGTCTTTCACAAGATTGTTAATACCTATGTCTGATAATAAACTTCTCGTTTCTCTAATTACGCCCACCTATAACGAGCGTGAGAACATTTCTTTATTGGCGGAAGAAATATTCGACGTTCTGAAAGACTATCCCGACATCGATCTCGAATTGATTGTGGTTGATGATAATTCGCCCGATGGCACGGGAAAGGTAGCCGAATCACTCGTGGATCGTTATCCGGTGCAGGTGGTTCACCGCGCCGGAAAATTGGGATTGGGCAGTGCTGTGATGGCCGGTTTTGAGCGGGCAGAGCGGAATCTTTTAGGTGTGATCGATGCCGATTTGAGCCACGATCCCATTGTTTTGCCGCAGCTCATTTACGGGTTGCGGGATCACGATCTGGCGATTGGTAGCCGGTTTGATTCGGATAGTCACGTCGAACAATGGGCATGGTATCGCAGAATTATTTCTCAATTGGGAGTATTTTTCGCGCGGCAATTAACCGGTGTGCAAGACCCTCTGGCGGGTTATTTTTTCTTGCATCGGCGCGTTATTAAAGACATGGCATTGACTTCCCCGGGGTATAAAATTTTGCTGGAGATTCTGGTCAAGGGGCATTATAAGTCTTTTATGGAGGTGCCCTTTGTGTTTCGCAACCGACAATACAGCAGTAGCAAGTTGAACTGGACTGAGTACTATTTATTTATGAAGCAATTGTTGACATTCTATTTTTTGCGAAGAAAGGGCAACGCCCGTAAAAAATAAGTCTGGTATTTTGGCTTGACAGAGGGGCAATTGGCTTTTATGTTGAGCAGCGATCTGTGCAATTTTTTGAAATTGGAGGCGTTTATGGCAGAGCAGCACGAACTCAATACCCAGATATCTCTTCCGCTTTCCAAAGCGGTTGAGATCAGTTTTAATAGCGTTAAGATCCGATTTGGCCGGTCTTTGATTACGGTGAGTGGTATTGTGCTTGCCATCGCTTTTTTGATGTCGATTTGGGCAGGTAATGCCATTCTTGATGGTTTGATGGCTGCCAGTGATCCCAAGATCAATTTGATCTTGCAACAAAAGGGCATTGAAATTGATCCCGATAGTGCCGCTGCAATCCAGCAACGGTCAAAAGATGCATGGCTGGTGGTGTTGTCGCTGCTCGTGTGTTTGGTGGGTATTGCCAATGCCATGCTGATGTCTGTTACGGAGCGGTTCCGCGAAATTGGCACCATGAAATGTATGGGCGCATTGGACGGATTTATTATTAAGCTGTTTATTCTCGAATCGACGTTTATGGGTGCAGCAGGCACGGTTATTGGCGTGGTCGTTGGGTTTTTGCTGACTGCATTGCTCAATATGTCGAGTTTTGGCACAGTGATTTTCGATCATCTTCCCATGGTTCAAATTCTGCAAGATGGAGTTAGAGCTATTGTCATTGGTTCTGTTTTGTCACTGATTGGCGGTATTTTACCGGCCTATCGCGCTGCCAAGATGGAACCGGTTGATGCGATGTCGTTGGAAGTGTAAATCTGATTGTGAGGTGTTTTATGGCTGCCGAAGAAAAAACAGAAACAAATGCAGAGGCCGAAAAAGCAACTGTTGTACGCACACAAGATGTGAAGAAGGTGTATATAATGGGCGAGGAGCAGATTCACGCACTCAAAGGAGTGGATCTGGAAGTGACGCAGGGCGAATACCTGTCCATCATGGGACCTTCTGGTTCGGGGAAGAGCACTCTGTTTAATATGGTGGGTGGATTGGACAAGCCGACCGAAGGCAAGGTTTATATCGACGATGTAGATGTCGCCCAACTCGACGCTTATGAACTCGCGTGGTTGCGCTGCCGAAAGATCGGTTATATTTTTCAATCTTATAATTTGATTCCGGTGATGACAGCGCTTGAGAATGTGACCTTGCCGATGGTGTTTGCCGGGCTTACGAGCGACGAGGCGCGCGACAAAGGCGTGAAATTGTTGACACAGGTCGGTCTGGGCGAGCGCGTGATGCACAAGCCTTTTGAGCTTTCAGGTGGTCAGCAGCAACGCGTGGCTGTTGCACGGGCCTTTGCCAACGATCCAGCGATTATTCTGGCTGACGAGCCGACTGGGAATCTCGATTTGAATACGGGGCGGGAGATTATTGAACTCTTGCGCCAGATGAACGAGGAGTCGGGCGTGACTGTAATTTCAGCGACGCACGATCACAAGATGCTGTCGGTATCCGACCGCGTGGTGTGGGTGCGCGATGGTCGCGTAGATCGCATTATTGACCGCGATGAGTTGAAAATTGAGGTGGGTACAATTGACGGTCACGAATAAACTTCCTTCTTGACAATTTGTTTTAGAATTTGTTATCTTTGGCGCATCTGATATATAAATCTCGTTTAAGGAATTTGATGTGATGAACGCTTTTGCAACCTACTTTTGGTATTTTTGGCGTCGATTTGACGGCCGATATTATTATTATCGCCGCCTGTCCAAGAGTGTGGTTTGTCCTGCGTGTTAAGTGTGATGTAAGTGAATGAAAGTACGAGGTCGTGGGCAAACTGCTCACGACCTTTTTTATTTTTTAAGGATTTTCCAGTGATTCAACCCGATCTCAAAACTGTGAAGAAGCTGAGCGAAGGCTGTGGTCTGGTTCCCATTTCAAGAGAACTGCTCGCGGATACAGAGACGCCGGTTTCGGCCTATTTGAAAATTCGCGCCAAATCAGCACATGCGTTTTTGTTTGAAAGTGTGGTGGGCGGCGAGCAGATTGGGCGGTATTCGTTTTTAGGCGTGGATCCATTTTTGGTTTTTCGTTCGCGTGGAACAAAAATTTTCATTGAACATGCGACGACGGGTGAGCTGCGAATAGTTGAAGGGGAGCCTATTGAGGTATTGCGCGGGTTGTTAAAAAAATATCACTCGCAACAGGTAGAAGGGTTTCCTCGGTTTACGGGGGGTGCGGTGGGCTATGTGAGCTATGATGCCGTGCGTTTGATTGAACGCATTCCCGAGACGGTTGAAGACGATCTCGAGTTGGACGATATATTTTTGTCATTTTACGATTCGATACTGGCTTTTGACAATGTGACGCACAAAGTGCATGTGATGGCCAATGTGCATACAGAGGGCGATCTGGAGGCGAATTACGCGGATGCAGTCAAGCGGATCGATACGCTGATTGAGACACTGGCGCAACCGGTGGATGCATCCCTGAAGTCTGGCACGAGTTTGTGCGAAGTGACTTCAAATACGAGCAAAGAAGCGTATATGGATGTGGTAGCGCGTTGCAGGGAATACATCGTGGCGGGGGATATTTTTCAGGTGGTGCCTTCGCAGCGTTTTGCAATGGATGTGACGGTGGATGCTCTGGATATTTATCGGGCGTTGCGGACGGTGAATCCGTCGCCTTATATGTTTCACGTCGATTTGATAGATCATCAACTCGTGGGCGCGTCGCCCGAGTTGCTCGTCAGGGTAGAGGACGGGGTGGTGCAGGTGCGACCCATTGCGGGTACGCGGTGGCGCGGTAAAACAGAGGCAGAGGACAGGGCATTGTCACAGGAGTTGTTGGCAGATGAAAAGGAACGCGCCGAGCATATTATGCTGGTGGATTTGGGGCGCAATGATGTGGGGCGTGTTTCCAGGTTTGATACGGTGCGCGTGACCGAACAGATGACGATTGAGCGCTATTCGCATGTGATGCATATCGTTTCGAATGTGCGCGGCGAATTGCACGAGGATGTCGATGCGCTGGACGCGCTTTTTGCCTGTTATCCGGCTGGTACGGTGTCGGGCGCGCCGAAGATTCGAGCGATGGAGATTATCGACGAGATGGAGCCAACGCGCCGCGGGCCTTATGCCGGAGCGGTGGGTTATATCGATTTTGCGGGTAATATGGATACGTGTATTGCCATTCGCACGCTGGTGATTAAGGATGGCAAAGCGTATGTGCAGGCAGGGGGTGGCGTGGTGTTCGATTCAGAGCCGGAATACGAATATCAGGAGACTGTGAACAAAGCGCGGGCACTGTTTCGGGCGGTAGAAATGGCTGAAGGAGGAGAGTTGTTGTGATTCTCGTCATTGATAATTACGATTCTTTTACTTACAATCTCGTTCAGTATCTCGGCGAATTGGGTGCGGAGCTGGTGGTGTATCGCAATGATCAAATTTCACCTGAAGAGATTGCGGATATTGCGCCCGAGAAGATCGTTATTTCTCCCGGGCCATGCACGCCAAATGAAGCGGGGATTTCCGTGGCTTTGGTGCAGTATTTTGCGGGAAAAATTCCGATTTTAGGGGTTTGTCTGGGGCATCAGTCCATTGGGCAGGCATTTGGCGGGAAAATTGTGGGCGCGCCGACAATTATGCACGGGAAGGTGTCGGAGATTCATCATAGAGGGCAGTCTATTTTTGAGGGGCTACCCGATCCGTTTATTGCCACGCGCTACCACTCTTTGATAGTGGAGAGAGACAGCCTTCCCGATTGTCTGGAGATTACGGCTGAGACCCATGATGGGGTGATTATGGGTTTGCGCCATCGAAATATGGCGGTAGATGGCGTGCAGTTTCATCCCGAATCGATTTTGACGGGTGAGGGTAAGAATTTGCTGCAAAATTTTCTCGATATCTGATTTGTGAGCCGAGGAGAAGAGCATGAACATACAAGAAGCAATAGCAAAAGTGATTGAAGGTGCAGATTTGAGCCGGGGTGAGATGACGGATGTGATGAATCAGATTATGTCGGGCGAGGCGACGGATGCGCAGATCGGCGCGTTTTTGATTGCGTTGCGCGTGAAGGGCGAGAGTGTTGATGAGATTGCCGGGGCCGCGTCTGTGATGCGCGAGAAGGCGATGCCTATTGCGACAAAGCACGATGTGATTGTCGATACTTGTGGCACGGGGGGCGATCATTCGGGTACGTTTAATATTTCGACAACGGCGGCATTTGTCGCGGCTGGGGCGGGTTTGTGTGTGGCCAAACACGGCAATCGCGCGGCAACGAGTCAGTGTGGTAGTGCGGATGTGCTGAGTGCATTGGGTGTGAATATTGAAGCATCACCCGAGACGGTGAGCAGGTGTCTGGACGATGTGGGGATTGGATTTTTGTTTGCTATTTCATTGCACGGGGCGATGAAATACGCGATTGGTCCGCGTCGGGAAATTGGTGCGCGGACCATTTTCAATGCGCTGGGACCGCTGAGCAATCCGGCGGGTGCAAAACGGCAGGTGGTCGGCGTGTACAGCGCGGCATTGACCGAGACACTCGCGGGTGTTTTGGCTACTCTGGGATCTGAGCGCGCGTTTGTCGTTCACGGCTCGGATGGTTTGGATGAGATGACGCTGACAGGTCCGACGAGGGTGAGCGAATTGAAGGCTGGATCGGTTTCGACGTATGAAGTATTACCTGGGGACTTTGGGTTGGGACAAGCCACAGCCGACGCGCTAAAAGGCGGGGATGCCGATTATAATGCAGAGATTACGCGGTCGATTCTGAACGGCGAAGAAGGTCCTCGGCGCGATATTGTGTTGTTGAATGCGGCGGCGGCAATTGTAGCGGGAGATAAGGCGCGTGATTTGAACGAAGGTGTGCAGGTCGCGGCTGAAGTGATTGATTCGGGCAAGGCGTTGGAGAAGTTGGAAGGGTTGAAAGAAGCGAGCCAGGAATGATTTTCGAGATGGAGTGAGGTAAAATGGGTCTTTCGGTAGGTGTTGCGGGTTTGCGATTTGGCATGTCCTGGGCGCGGGTGTTTGATGCGTATGCCGAGACTGATTTGGTCGCTGTTTGTGATATTCAGCAGGAGAAACTGGACGAGGCAAAAGAGCAGTTAGGTGTCGATGCTTGTTATGCGGCTTTTGATGATTTGGTCGCTGATGAGCGGATTGACGCGGTGGCTGTTTTTACTCCCGCGCCGCTTCATGCAGAACATGTGATTCGCGCGATTCGGGCTGGTAAACACGTTTTGTGTGCTGTGCCCGCTGCGTTGACAATGGATGAAGCAAAGGCATTGGTTGAGGCCGTTTCAAAAAGTGACCGCATTTATATGATGGCGGAGAATTGGGTCTATGAACCCAGTGTGGTGCGTGCCAGGTCGCTTTATGAAGCGCGGAAACTGGGGCGTATTTACTATGCCGAGGCCGAGTATATTCACGGCCTAAAAGCGTTGAGGCGACATCCCGATGGGCGGCTCACCTGGCGGAATAGTCTGCAACCCCTTCTTTATCCGACACATGGGACGTCACCGTATTTGAATATGACGGGTGACCGTTTGGTTGAGGTCATGGCTGTTTCGGCTTCGGGACGAGACGAATTTTTAGAAGGGTATGAAGCAGACTGGGTGCAGACGGCTTTGTTCCGAACCGAAGAAGGCGCGGTGTTCAGGTTGACAAATTCGTTTCAGAATGTGCACGGGATGAGTCATTTCTTGAGCTTTTATGGCGATGAGGGCTCTTTAGAGACGGGGCGATTTCGCGAAGCCCGAACGGTTTGTTATTATTCTCTGGGCGATAAGGCGCAAGTGACGCGAGAAGAATGCCACCATTCCGAGTTATCCCAGTTTTCGGACGCGCTCGGTGCGGGGCATGGCAAAACGAGTATGCTCATTGTTTTGGATTTTGTGCGGGCTATTGTGAATGGCTCGCCACCGCCGATAGATTTGATGCAGGCGTTGGATATGACGCTGCCCGGTATTGCGGGATTGCAGGCGGTGCGCGAAAATGGATGGGTGTCTGTTCCCGACCCGCGGTCATGGCTTTAGTCAATCTGAGGATGGTGGGATTTTATGGCCAGCAGTATTCTCGACAAGATTGTGGCGTATAAACGCGAGTTTCTCGCCAGGTGTATGGCGCAGACGCCGTTTGAGGAAATGGCGCAGTTGGCGGAAGAAGCGCCGGAACCGCCTTCGTTTTTTGATGGGTTGGTAGATGGGGATGATATTGCGGTGATCGCCGAGGTCAAAAAGGCATCGCCGTCTAAGGGTGTGATCCGCGGGGATTTTGACGCGGTGGGTATTGCAAAAATTTATGTGAAAAATGGGGCTACGGCGCTTTCGGTATTGACGGATGAGAAATTTTTTCAGGGTTCGATGGATTATTTAATTCAGATTTCAACAGTTGTAGAGCGGCCCATTTTGCGCAAGGATTTTACGATTGATCCCTATCAGATTTACGAAGCGCGCGCGATTGGGGCTTCGGCTGTGTTGTTGATTGTGTCGATTTTAACGCCCGAAGAATTGTCCTCATTTATAGCGACGAGCCGTGCGCTGGGTCTGGATGCGCTGGTGGAGGTGCATGAGAGAGAAGAACTGATGGTCGCGCTCGATGCGGGTGCGGAGATTGTTGGGATTAATAATCGGAATTTGAAAACTTTTGATACGTCTCTGGATACGACTTATGGGTTGATTGATTACATACCCGATGACGTGTTGACGGTGAGTGAGAGTGGTATTTATACGCGCGAGGATGTTGTCGCACTCCGGGATGCGGGTGCAGATGCGGTGCTGGTGGGCGAGAGTTTGATGCGCGAACCGGATATTGCCGCCAAGTTGCAGGAGTTGATTGGGCATGGTACGAGCTAAAATTTGCGGGATTACAAATCGGGATGATGCGTTGTGTGCGGTTGATAATGGCGCAGATGCTCTGGGGTTTAATTTTTACGAGAAGAGTCTTCGCTATATCGCGCCCGAGAAAGCCGGAGAAATTGTTTTTGATTTGCCGCCGTTTGTGACGCCCGTCGGGGTGTTCGTGAATGCGTCGGAGCGGGAGATTGATATTGCCGTGAAGTTGGCGGGGTTGCGGGCGATTCAATTGCACGGGGATGAACCTCCCGAAGCATGTCTGGGGCATGCGGTTCCTGTGATTCGCGCGCTTCGCGTGGGATGTAATTTTGATGTGCAGATTATGCGATCATATCTGGTAAGTACATTCTTATTGGATACAGAGAGAGCGGGTTCTTACGGCGGTACAGGGGCGACATTTGACTGGACAAAGGCGGTGGGGGCAAAAGGGTATGGGCGTATTATTCTTGCCGGTGGGCTAAATCCGGATAATGTTCGAGAGGCGATTGAGCGAGTTGGTCCCTATGCGGTGGATGCGAGTAGTGGCGTAGAAGCCGAGCCAGGGAAGAAGGATCACAAAAAAGTACGAGATTTTTTGACGCGCGTAAAGGCGTGATATGAATATGGAGATAAAAACGTGGATGTGTTAGACGATTTGGCATTTCGTGGCTATATTTTTCAGATGACAGATGAAGATAAGATCCGCAGGCGTTTGGCAGAGGGGCAGATGACATTGTATTGCGGGTTTGATCCCACAGCCGATAGTCTGCATGCGGGCAGTCTGGTTCCTATTATGGGATTGCGTCGCTTTCAAGATGCGGGGCATAAGCCCATTGCTCTTGTGGGCGGTGGTACGGGATTGATCGGCGATCCGAGCGGGAAAGCAGAAGAGCGGCAGTTGAATTCATTGGAGGTGGTGCAGGCATATACCGAGAGCCAGCGCGCGCAATTGGAAAAGTATCTGGATTTTGAGACTGTACACAATCCGGCACTGATGGTGAGCAATCATACCTGGCTTTCAGAGTTGCGTACGATTGAATTTTTGCGCGATGTGGGCAAACACTTTTCAATGGGGTATATGCTGGGCAAAGAGTCGGTATCGTCGCGTCTTTCAACCGGGATTTCTTTTACTGAATTTAGTTATATGGTCTTGCAGGCGTATGATTTTATGGAGTTGAACAGAAAGTATGGTTGTGAGCTTCAGATCGGGGGTAGCGATCAGTGGGGCAATATTACGGCGGGTATAGAATTGTGTCGGCGCATGCTCAATAAAACTGTGTATGGGTTGACTTTCCCGTTGCTGGAAAAGTCGGATGGGACAAAGTTTGGGAAGACTGAGACGGGAACATTATGGCTCGATCCCAAAAAGACATCGCCTTATCAATTTTATCAGTTTTGGGTGAATGCAGCAGATCGCGATGTGGTGAAATTTTTAAAGTTGTTCACTTTTTTGAGTCGGGAACGCATAGAGGCATTGAAACGAGAAGTGGAGGCGCGGCCCGAGAAGCGCGAGGCGCAGCGCGTGCTGGCCGAAGAGGTGACGACGTTTATCCACGGTGCAGCTGCAAGAGCACGCGCCGTGCATATTTCCGAGGCGCTGTTTTACGGCAATTTGCGGGATTTGAATGAGCAGGAGATCGCAGAAGGGTTTAGCGATGTGCCGTCTTACGCGCTCAATGGTGCCGATGATGTGGGTTTGATCGATTTGCTCGTGGATGCGCGAATTTCATCGTCCAGGCGACAGGCGCGCGAAGATATCAGGACTGGTGCGATTTATATCAATGGGCAACGGTGTACAGATATGGCTCATATCTTAGAGCCTTCTGAAAGACTGGCTGGAAAATATCTGGTGATGCGCCGCGGTAAACGCCGCTACTTTTTGGTGAGGTGGTCGGCGTGATTGTACAGGTGCATGTAGATTTTTTTACTAACTACTTTACCCCAAAGGAAGGATTTTTTTTATGAAAGCACCCTGGATTACCTACCGTCCGGAACTCAAAGTACTCGATTGTACGATCCGCGATGGCGGTTTGATGAATGACCATCATTTTGATGATGATTTTGTGAAAGCCGTGTATGAAACGTGTGTTGCGGCGGGCGTTGACTATATGGAAATTGGGTATCGGAACTCCAAGGAGATGTTCCCCAAAAGAGATTTTGGTGCGTTCCGCCACAGCGATGAAGAGGATATTCGCAAAATTACGGGAGATCACGACCCCGAAGCGACGGGGATGAAGCTCGCGATTATGGCCGATGCGGGCAAGAGCGATTGGGCTCAAGATATTTTGCCAGCCAGCGAGAGCGTGGTCGATATGGTGCGCGTGGCGTGTTATGTCGAGCAGATTCCCGAGACGGTCGAAATGTTGCTCGATGCTCATGAGAAGGGGTATGAAACGAGTTGTAATATTATGGCGATTTCGACCGTGCAAGATGTCGAGATTGATCAGGCATTAGAAGTGTTGATTCAAACCCCTGTGGGCACGATTTGCGTTGTGGATAGTTTCGGTGCTCTGTACCGCGAGCAGGTTGATATGCTCGTGCGAAAATACATGGAAGCGACCAAAGACTCAGGCAAAGAGGTGGGTATTCACGCGCACAATAATCAGCAACTGGCATTTGCCAATACTATTGAGGCCATTATTTTAGGGGCCAATCGGATCGATGCCACTGTGGATGGATTGGGACGTGGTGCCGGCAATTGTCCCATGGAATTGTTGCTCGGTTTTTTACGGAATCCCAAGTTTAAGATCCGTCCCGTCTATAAGTTGCTGGAAGAGCATTTTGTCAGGTTGCGCCGGGAAATGATGTGGGGGCCTCTGGTGCCCTATAACATCACCGGCCAGCACAACCAGCATCCCCGCGAGGCAATGGCATTGCTCGATGGTGATGACCGCGAGCAGTATCTGGCATTTTACGATCGGGTAGTTGGGGATGTTTAAGGGAATATACAATATGGCTGTAAACGCGAGTGATTTGCCCGATGCGCGCGGACATTTTGGGCCTTATGGTGGGCAGTATGTGCCCGAGACGCTTATGGCGTTGTTGCAAGACCTGGAGGCTGCTTATCGGGAGGCAAAGCGCGATCCAGAATTTTGGGCTGAACTGGATCGATACTTGCGCGATTACGTCGGGCGGCCCACGCCGCTTTATTTTGCCGAGCGGTTGACAGAAGAACTCGGCGGGCCTAAAATTTATCTCAAGCGAGAAGACCTCGCCCATACGGGGGCGCATAAAATCAATCATGCCATGGGGCAGATTTTGCTCGCCAACCGGATGGGTAAAACGCGGATTATTGCCGAGACAGGTGCCGGGCAACACGGCGTGGCAACGGCAACTGTGGCGGCGATGTTTGGTCTCAAATGCGAAATTTATATGGGTGTTGAAGATATGGAACGGCAAGCGCTCAATGTGTTTCGCATGCGGCTTTTGGGAGCGAAAGTTACGGGTGTCCATTCGGGTAGCAAAACGCTGAAAGATGCGATTAATGAGGCGATCCGCGACTGGGTGACCAATGTAGAGGATACGTTTTACATTTTTGGTTCGGTTTTGGGACCGCATCCATATCCGATGATTGTACGCGATTTTCAGCGGATTATTGGCGTTGAAGCCCGCGCTCAAATTTTGGAAAGAGAAGGCCGATTGCCCGATGTACTCGTCGCATGTGTGGGCGGAGGAAGTAATTCTATCGGGTTGTTTCACGCTTTTTTGGATGATGCCAATGTGCAGATGATCGGCGTGGAGGCCGGTGGGCACGGTATTGAGTCTGGCGAGCACGCTGCGCGGTTTAATGGCGGCGATTTGGGGGTTTTGCACGGTGCGCGCATTTATGTGTTGCAAGATGATGATGGACAAATCGCATTGACGCATTCGGTATCGGCGGGCCTCGATTATTCGGGTGTGGGTCCTGAGCATTGTTATTTGCGAGATATGGCGCGCACGACTTATACGTATGCAACGGATGAGGAAGCACTCAGTGCTTTTGAGCTGCTCAGTCATACCGAAGGGATTATTCCCGCTTTGGAGAGTTCACATGCTATTGCCCATGTTTGTAAGTTGGCTCCCGAGATGAGTCGAGATCAGATTGTGGTTGTCAATTTATCGGGACGCGGGGACAAAGATGTGCAACAGGCGGCGCGATTTATAGAAGGAGTGAGATGACGCGGATAGGACGGCGATTTAAAGATTTGCGAAAAGCGGGTAGGACGGGCTTTGTCGCATATATTACGGCGGGCGATCCAGACTTAAATACTACGCATCAGGTGGTGTTGGAATTGGATCGGCAGGGTGTGGATGTTCTGGAATTGGGTGTTCCCTTTTCCGATCCTCTGGCGGATGGCCCCGTGATTCAGGAGGCGTTACAACGCGCTTTGGCCGCAGGTGCCACGCTCGAGGGCGTGTTGTCTATGGTTGCAGAGTTGCGGGTTGAGACCGAAATCCCCATTGTGCTGTTTACGTATTATAATCCGATTCATCGCTACGGTGTGGAGCGCTTTGTAAAACGCGCTGCAGATGTGGGCGTAGATGGTGTACTGATGCTGGATCTGCCTCCGGAAGAGGGTGGCGATTACAAAGCTCAGATGGATGAGCACGGGCTGGATACGATTTTTCTCATGACGCCTACCACGCGCGATGATCGGATGAGGCTGATTGCGTCGCATACAAGGGGTTTTGTCTATTATGTGTCGCGCACCGGGGTGACGGGAGAGCGCGATTCTTTGGCGGATGAAATTCAAAGCAAGGTGTCTGCGATATGCCAGTACACAGATATGCCGATTGCCGTTGGGTTCGGTATTTCAACGCCTGAGCATGTATCCGAAATTGCGCGATATGCCGATGCGGTTGTGGTTGGTAGCGCGATTGTGCGTCGTGTGGGGGAATACCAAAACGATGTCGATTTGGTTTCAAAGGTTGGTGCTTTTGTCGGGTCTTTGATTGGCCCTTTGAGAGAAGGTGTGTAGGTTATGGAGAGGGATCTGGATTTCTGGCGCGCGAAAATCGATGCCTTAGATGATCAAATTCTCGAGTTGCTTAATGAGCGTGCCCAGTATGCGCTGTCCGTGGGAAAAATTAAGTGTGCCGAGGGTTTGCCCTTTCATGTCCCCGACCGAGAAACCTTGATTCTCAACCGCATTCGCGAATTGAATGGCGGTCCTTTGAGTCACGAAGCAGCGCAACGCATTTTTAGACAGATTATCGATGAGTCATTGCGGTTGGAAGAAGATCACGCAGAGAAAGATGACCTACCCCCCAGCCCCCTTCCTGATAGGAAGAGGGAGACAATCTAAGGAAATATTTATCATGAGTTTCAAGCGGATTCAGCCCATTCCCAGCGCGGAAGAAATCCAGGATGTTTTGCCACTGCCCGATGATTTGAAGGCGAAGAAGGATGAACGCGATGCCGAGATTCGGGCTATTTTTGAGCGCAAGAGCGATAAGTTTTTGTTGATTATTGGTCCTTGCTCTGCTCACGATGTCGATGCGGTGTGTGAATATGTGAATCGCCTGGCGCGGCTTCAAGAGCAGGTGATGGACAAGCTGGTGCTTGTGCCGAGGATTTATACCAATAAGCCGCGCACGACTGGCGAAGGGTATAAGGGCATGGCCCACCAGCCCGATCCCAAAGGTATGCCCGATATGGTTGTTGGGATTAAGACCATTCGGCAGATGCAGATTCGCGCTTTTCGCGAGTCGCATTTGACGGCTGCCGATGAGATGCTCTATCCTTCAAATTTGCCTTATGTGGAGGATTTGCTGAGTTATATTGCCGTGGGGGCGCGGTCTGTTGAAAATCAGAATCATCGCCTGACCATTAGCGGGGTCGATGTGCCTGCGGGCATGAAAAATCCAACGGGTGGCGATCTGGATGTGATGTTCAATGCCATTCATGCTGCACAAATTCCACATGTATTTTTTCACAATGGTTGGGAAGTCAGCACGTCGGGCAATCCGCTGACGCATGCGGTGTTGCGCGGGATGTCGTATAATGGACGAAGCATCCCCAATTATCACTATGAAGATTTGGTCCATATTGCCGAGCAATACCTGATGCGGAAGCTGAGTAATCCGACGATTATTGTGGATACCAATCACAATAATTCAGATAAAACGTTCTCCGAACAGCCGCGCATTGGTCTCGAGGTGATGCGCAGTCGCCGTTATTCCGCGTTGCTTCACAATGTGGTGCGCGGGTTGATGGTGGAGAGTTATCTGGAGGAGGGCGCGCAAAAACCCGAAGAGGGGATATTTGGGAAGTCGATTACTGACCCGTGCCTGGGGTGGGAAGATACAGAAGTGTTTGTGAAGGAATTGGCAGGTCTGGTTTAGTACTTTATGTAGTACAGGTTATTTGTATGAACGATCCTCCATTTAGAGATGCTGCGATTGCCATTGTGGGTGTGGGGTTGATTGGTGGGTCGCTGGGGCTGGCGTTTAAGCGATTGGGTATTGGGCGCGAAATTATTGGTATTAGTCGCGCAGAGACCCTGCAAGAGGCCCGTGCGCTCAATGTGATTGACAGCGGCTATGAATACGACGAAATGGACAATGGCGTAAAACGGTCAGATCTGGTATTTTTGTGTTCGCCCATTGTGCGTATTCTGGAACAGTTGCCCGCGGTTGTGCAAGCGGCCTCGCCGGGTTGTATTATTACAGATGTGGGTAGCACCAAGGGCGCGATTGTCGCATGTGCAGAGCGGGTCGCGCGTGAAGATGTCCATTTTGTGGGCGGGCATCCCATGGCGGGATCGGAAAAGAGCGGCGTGGGTGCAGCCGATCCCTTTTTATTTGAAAACGCGCTTTATGTTCTCACACCCGCAAGCGGTGTTCCCGACAAAACTGTGGATGCGCTTGCAGCACTGGTGCAGTGCCTTGGGGCGCGTTCTATGCGTATGGATGCCGAGACGCATGATCGGGTCGCGGCGACAGTGAGTCATTTGCCTCAGATGATGGCTACCACACTCGTGGGATTGGTGGGCAGGCTCAATGAGGCGGATGGTCTTCCCTTGCAAATGGCAGCGGGCGGGTTCCGCGATTTGACGCGTATTGCCTCCAGTCCGTTTGCGATGTGGCGGGATATTTGTCAGACCAATGCCGGTCCTATTCGAGAGATGATCGATGCGTATCTCGACGCGCTTGCGGCGATACGGGAGAAGGCAGATCGAGAAGCACTATCAGAAGATTTTGACTATGCCAATCGCATTCGGGGGGAGATCCCCAGAGATTCCAAGGGATTTTTGCACCCGCTTCACGAAATTTTGCTGGTGGCAGAAGACAAACCCGGTATTATTGCCGATGTTGCATCGCGTTTATCTGCCGAAGGAATTAATATTGAAGATATTGAAGTACTGAAGGTGCGCGAGGGCGAAGGGGGGACTATTCGGATGGGGTTTGGACAACAGGAGGAAGCCGAGCGGTCTGTCGATATTTTGCGAGATGCGGGTTATCAAGTGCGGTTGCGTTAGGGAGAGCAGTATGTATGAGGTAAAAGAAGCGCGTGGGCTTATAGGAGAATGCGATGTGCCGAGGGATGCCGAGACTATGCTGTATTTGCTCGGTGTTGCGGCGATGTTATCGCAGTCGGATTTGACTCTTCACTGCGTGGGCGACGATTGGAAGACCCGACGCGCATTGGATTTGTTGCGGCGGTTGAATGCACAATTGGACATTCAGGTGACGCGATCAAAGGCAAAAGTGACGCGTACGATTAAAGTCCAGGGGTCTGAATTGCGGCGCACGCGCATAGGGGGCGAGCAGACCGATTTATTTATTCGTGAAGTGCCTTTTCTCGCTGTGCTGGGTACGCAGGCCGCGGGCGAAACGGTTATTCGAGATGGAGAGGACTTGCGACAGGGGGAGATCGACCGCCTGTCACTGGTGATTCAAAATTTGCGTCAAATGGGGGCTAAGGTAGGCGAAATGCCCGATGGACTGGTGGTGCAGGGGCCTGTGCGCCTTCAGGGAACAGAGGTCGATGCCAGCGGCGATGCCCGCACGGGATTGACCTTTGCACTGGCAGGATTGGTAGCCGAAGGCGAAACCCGGGTGTCTAATACGGGCGATATGTGCCGAGATTTTGCCGAGTTATTCACGTGTTTATCGACCATTGTTCAACCAAAAGAGGTGAAAATATGAAAATACTTTTTAAGCTCGCGCTATTTGCGATTTTGACGATCCTGGGCGGTGTGGCATTTATACGCTATACATACAACTGCTCGTGGAAGGAAAGTTTTGATATTGCCGATGAGTTTGTGAATGATTTGCTGGATAGTAATCGAAGGTCTTGATGAATATTCGCGCAACAAGTCAGGTGCTGGGCGTTATCGGTGACCCGGTGGCTCATTCGTTTTCTCCCGATATGCACAATGCCGCAATCGCCGCATTAGATGTGGATTATTGTTATGTGGCTTTTCACGTGTTGCCCGACCGCGTGGGCGAGGCGATGAAGGGGTTGCGCGGACTGAATATTCGCGGGTTAAATGTGACTATTCCACACAAGTTGGCAGTGATGGAATACATGGATCGCATTTCAGAAGAAGCGCTGGCTGTGGGTGCGGTTAATACTATTTCGCGCGAAGATGATGAACTGGTCGGATACAATACGGATGTCTATGGCGTCTTGAGGGCATTGCGCGATATTGCGGGGATTGAGACTTTCCCCACGCATTGTGTGGTGCTCGGTGCCGGTGGAGCTGCCCGCGCTGTGACGTATGCGCTGGGGACGCAAGAAGGTGTGCAGCGGGTGACGATTTTGAATCGCACGATCAAGCGCGCGGAGGCTCTGGCGGTGGATATGGAAAAAATAATGGGTACAAAAATGGATGTGGGCGCGCTGGATGCCCATACACAATGCCGGGCGTTTGCCGATGCAGGCGTGGTCGTGAATACCACTTCGCTGGGGATGTATCCCGAGGTCAATGCTTCGCCTCTTGCCGATGTGCGCGCTGTCCACCCGGATTTGGTGCTCTACGATACGGTGTTCAATCCGCTGGAAACACAGTTGATGCGCGCGTTTCAATCGGTTGGTGCGCCGGCTTTTGGAGGGTTGGATATGCTGGTCTTTCAAGGGGCGCGATCTTTTGCGATCTGGACGGGTGTTGAGCCACCGACTGATGTGATGAAAAATGTCGTTGTCGGTTCAATTGAGAATTAGGAGTTAGGAATTAAGAGTTGTCCCAGCCGCCCAAAACCATTGCGAGCTTCGACGCTGATGAAACGTGAACATAGGCATAGCCCACAACGCGCGAGAAAAGAGGATATTGCGCACGATGTGTTGCTCAAACCTGAAGCTAAGCGCGCTTTTGTGCGGCAGATGTTTGATGGGATTGCGCGCAGATACGATTTGCTCAATCACCTGTTGAGCATGGGTATTGATATTGTTTGGCGAAAAAAGACTATTGATCAATTGCAACCCGGGCCGAACTGGCGAATTTTGGATCTGGCTACGGGTACGGGTGATTTGGGGTTTGAATGCGGCAAGCGCGCTGGCGATATTCAGGTGATTGGTGTCGATCCTTCAATGCCGATGTTGCGCGAGGGCGAAAAAAAAAATGCGTCGCGAGCAAATCCGGTCGCGTTTCTGTGTGGCGAAGGGGAGTGTTTGCCCTTTGGTGAGGGGACATTTGATGGTGTGACAATCGGATTTGGCATTCGCAATGTGGCTGAACTGGAAACGGCCCTGAGTGAGATGTGTCGCGTGCTCAAGGTGGGTGGGCGTGTGGCTGTGCTGGAATTTTCGAGGCCGCGAACCCCTGTGTTTCGCGGCCTTTACAATTTTTATTTTCAGCGTATTTTGCCTCGTATTGGGCACATGGTCTCCCGTGACCCAAATGCCTACCGCTATTTGTACGAATCTGTGATGCGTTTTCCCGAAGGTGCCGATTTTTGTCGGCGGTTGTCCGATGCGGGTTTTGTCGATATACAGGCGGTTCGATTGAGCTTTGGGATTGCAACTATTTATCTGGCGTCGAAATCGTAATATGTCTTTGACTCTCATACAAATCGTGTTGATCCTCGCTCCCATTTTACTGGGCGCGTCTATTGTGGCTTATTGGCGGTTGCGACGGCATGTGTCCAATACACAGGAGCCTGTGGTGGTTTTTTTGCAGAAGCGATGGGATGTGCTTTTGATTGTGATGGGTGGCATTGTGCTGTTTCGGGGGGCTGCGATCTCAGATGGCGTGGGATTTGTGCCGCAATTGTTCGGTTTTTTGCTCTCTCTCGAATTTTTTTATATCGCGTATGCTACTATTCGCGTAACTATGAGTGCCCGCGGATTGCTGATGGGCATGCGCTACATGCCCTGGCAGCGTTTTTCGAGATATGTATGGCGCACAGAGCGCGATTTGGTACTCATTTCTCAACGAAAAAGCTATCGGTTTCGCGTACCTGCTCAGGTGAAGCCAGATGTGCAGAAAATTTTGGATTTAGATATTTTGAAATAGGGAGGGCCGGAGAAGAGGTCCTTGAGCTATTGGAGGTATTTTGTGGTAAATCCTTTTGTCGATGAAATTGTATTGCAGGTGTCAAAAGCGACCGAGATGTCTTGTGGCGATGTGAAGGCGCTGATCGAAACGCCGCCAAAACCCGAGATGGGCGATTACGCTTTGCCGTGTTTTGCTCTATCTAAAATTTTTCGCAAAGCACCCCATTTGATTGCCGAAGACCTATCTGCACAAATTGCAACGGGAGACCATATAGCCGAGGTGCGTCCAGCAGGTCCCTATCTCAACTTTTTTGTTTCAAAGGCCAATTTGGTCGGGGAGACACTGTCTGCGATCCTCGAACGGAGCGTGGATTACGGGCGCGGAGATCAGGGTGTTGGAAAGACGGTTGTGATCGATTTTTCGCATCCCAATATTGCCAAACCATTTGGCATTCACCATCTGCGGTCAACGGTTATTGGCAATGCCTTGAGAAATATTTATCGGGCGTTGGGCTACGAAGTAGTTGGGGTGAATCATCTGGGCGATTGGGGGTCTCAGTTTGCGAAATTGATTCTGGCGTGGAATTACTGGGGTGAGGGCGAATTGACGGCGGATATTACCATTCAGAAGTTGCTGGAACTCTATGTTCGCATTAACGAAGAGATTGAAGACAACCCCAAACTCGAACAAGAAGCCCGCGATTGGTTTCGCCGCCTTGAAGACGGCGATGAAGAAGCCGTGCGGATGTGGCAGGTGTGTGTGGATGTGAGTTTTAAGGAGTTTGATCGCGTTTACGATATGCTGGACATTGGATTTGAGTCGATTGCTGGAGAGAGTTTTTATCAGAATAAGATGCCCGCGACACTGGATCGATTGCGGGCAAAGGGTTTGCTAACCGAGAGCGACGGCGCGACTATTGTGGATTTGGAAAAATGGGATATGCCACCTTTGATCGCATTGCGAAGCGACGATGCGACATTGTACGGCACGCGCGATTTGGCCGCGCTGGAGTATCGGTGGGAAACATATCGCTTTGAAAAATTGCTCTATGTGGTGGATGTGGCGCAATCGCTGTATTTTCGCCAGTTGTTTCAGGTGTTGGAATTGATGGAATACGACTGGCGGGAAAAATGCGCGCATGTGCAATTTGGGCGGTTGCGATTCAAAGATGGCAGTGGGGCCTCAACGCGCAGGGGCAATGTGGTTTTTTTAGAAGATGTGCTGAATCGCGCGATTGAGTTGACGCGAAAAATTATTGCCGATAAAAATCCGGATTTGCCAAATGGCGAGCAGATTGCACGAGATGTGGGCATTGGTGCGATTATTTTTGCAGATCTGGATTCCAAACGGACGCGCGATATTGTGTTTGATTGGGACGAGGTTCTAAATTTCAACGGCGAAACCGGTCCCTATCTGCAATATACCCATGCGCGATATTGCAGCGTGTTGCGGCGTTATGACGGCATTTTGCCGCCGAGGGATATCGACTTTGCGTTGTTAAATGAGCCAGAAGCTATTGAAGTGGTCAAATGTCTTGCGCGATTTCCAGGGCAGATTCAAAAGGCTGCGGATGAATGCGAACCCTCTGTGGTGACAACGCTTATGATTGAATTGTGTACGGTCGCCAATCGATTTTACAATGCCCATCAGGTTATTTCTGAACAAGCGGATTTGACAACTGCCCGCGTTGCACTGGTTTATGCGATTAAGACAGTGCTGGCATCGGGCCTGAGTTTGTTGGGGATGAAAGCGCCAGAACAGATGTGATACTGTATCGTGGAAGAGCACTGTGTTTGATCTACCTGATAAACCCATATTCCTCACCGGTTTTATGGCAACGGGAAAAACCAGAGTCGGGCGCATTTTGGCCGGATGGCTGAAGCGGACCTTTGTCGATACAGATGAATTGGTGGTCGATGCTGCTGGAAAAACTATTCCCGAGATTTTTGAACAAGACGGTGAAACCGCATTTCGGCAGTTGGAACACCAAGCGGTTATCGAAGCATCGAAGATGGGCAATGTGATCATTTCTCTCGGCGGTGGTGCCATTACTCAGGAGCGGAATTGGGCGGTCATTCGCAAAACCGGCGTGTGTTTGTGCTTTCGGGCTTCTGTCGATACGATTTTTGAACGGGTCAGTCGCAAGCGCGATGAAAGGCCCTTGCTGGCCGGGCTGGACGATGAGGGTTTGAAAAACAAAATTGAAGAGATGATGGCAGAGCGAGAGCGTTTTTATGCGCGTGCAGATGCGTTTGCGACTTCGGCAAATGATCACACACCCGAAGACACGGCTGAGACAGCATTAATTGAATTACAGAGTGTTTTTGGAACCACTGATAAACAGGAATGAACAATGAGGAGGTAAAAATGTTGGAAATACACAAAAATTACGTTCTCGACGAAAACCAAAATCCAATCGCTGTGCAGATTCCGCTTGCGGAATTTGAGCGCATCGAAGAGATCATTGAAAATTATGGTCTCTCACGCCTGATGGATGAAGTCCAAGATGAGCCTTGTCTCACAGGAGAAGAAGCATACCAACACTATCGGTCACTGAAAAATGAACTGGAGAGTTGATTATACGGAGAGATTTTTGAGGGAACTGGCACGCCTCCCCAAACATATTCAAAAACGAGCAGAAGCCATTGTATTTCATCAACTTTCTTCAACTAATCCCTTTCAATTAGGATATATCGAAAGCATGAAGGGATATCGAGACAAATATAAGATCCGCATTGGCAATTATCGTATAGGGATCACGGTTGAACGAGAAAACAGGGTGATTATATGCCAACGTATTGCTCATCGAAGAGATATTTACAGGATATTTCCGTAGCCAAGGAAGGTGTGATGGAAACGGTAACGGTTGATTTAGGTGATCGAAGTTACGATATTTTGATCGGTCGCGATTGTTTGCGCGGTTTGGGCGATTTGTATGCGGCACGCGGGTTGGGAGAAACAGCGGCGATTGTGACCAATCCGGCAGTTGCCGCGCTCTATCTCGATACAGTTCAGCAAAGTCTCTCGCGTGCCGGTGTGAAGGTTGTGGTCGTAACTGTGCCCGATGGGGAGCAATACAAGACGCTTGAGACGGCTGTGCAGATCTACGGCGATTTGATCGCGGCGGGATTGGATAGGAAATCCTGTATTGTGACATTGGGCGGCGGTGTGGTTGGCGATATGGGAGGTTTTGTCGCTGCGACGTATTTGAGGGGGGTTGATTTTGTGCAGGTGCCCACGACGCTGGAAGCGCAGGTTGATGCGAGTGTGGGGGGCAAAACAGCTGTGGATCACGTTTTGGGAAAGAACATGATCGGCGCTTTTCACCAGCCAAAGTTGGTGTTGATCGATACGGCTACACTCGATACTTTACCTAAACGCGAAGTGCGAGCGGGTATGGCAGAGGTGATCAAGCACGGGATTATACGCGATCCCGGTCTGGTGGCGTTTTTGGAAGAGCATATTGAAGGTGCCGCAAATTTAAGCCTGTCTGCGGATCAGATCAATTGGCTTGTTGCCCAACAGTGTCGCATCAAGGCTGGGGTTGTGGCTGCTGATGAAACTGAGAAGGGGTTGCGCGAAATTTTGAATTATGGCCATACGGTGGGACACGCGCTGGAAGTGGTGACGCATTACGACTATTATAAACACGGTGAGGCAGTGTGTTTGGGGATGCTGGCCGCAGGGTATATCGCTGTGCAAAAGGGGATGTGGTCGCAGGATGCATTTGAGCGGCAAAATGCACTTATTACCCGTCTGGGCATTCCCAAAGGTGTGCCGGATTTGAAGGTCGATGAGGTGTTGGCGCGGATGATGAGCGATAAGAAAGCACGGGATGGTATTATCCGATTTGTATTGCCCGAGCAGATCGGAAAAATTGTGCCGCGAGATGATGTGACGCGCGAAGAAATCGTTGCGGGGATTCAGTATATGCAGAATCAGGCATTGGGATAGGAGATTTTTATGAGCGAAGATATTGGTCACGAATGCGGCGTGGCAGCCCTCTACTGGCTGAAAGAAAACGGCAATGCCGATGCCGATGATTTTGAAAATGTTGCAGCACTTATGCCGGGTATGTTGCTCGATCTTCAAAACAGGGGACAACTCGCCGCAGGGTATTGCTCTTATCATCCCGATCGCGATCACATTTTACGCACCTTCAAAGACCTGGGCGGCGTTACCGAAGCCTTCCGCATGTCGCATCCTGGCAAATATCAGTCCATTATCAACCAATATGCGGGGATAGCTGCGATTGGACACACGCGCTATGCCACCAGTGGCGAAGACGATGTGCGCTACGCACAGCCTTTTGAACGGCAGCACGGGCGTATCTGGAAATGGTTTAGCCTGGCTTTTAATGGCAACCTTGCCAATTACACGCTGTTGCGCGAACGCCTGTTGTCCAAGCAGGGGTATCACTTTACCCTCAATATCGATACCGAAATTATCATGCATACTCTGGCGTATCGGTTGAAGGGTGAAAATCCACCCGATCTGGCCGCTGTGATGCGCTCGCTTTCCCGCGATTTTGATGGTGCTTATAATATCGCATTTCTCGATGCATCGGGGCGCATGTTCGTCTCGCGCGATCCGCTCGGGTTGCATCCTATGTGCTGGGGGGTCAAGGGCCGCCTCTTTGCCGCTGCCAATGAATCAACCGCCCTTTCCAATCTCGGTTTTAGCGATATCAAATGGCTCGAACCCGGCGAAATGGTGATCGTCGAAAATGGCGATTTGCGCGTTGCGCGCTATACGGAATCAAAAAAAACAGCCCGCTGCTTTTTTGAATGGGTCTATTTTTCTAATGTTGCCAGTGAAATTGACGGCCTCAGCGTTTATACTTCTCGCGCTGATGCCGGTCGTATTTTGGCCGAGAAAGAAAGCCAGGAAATCGACGATTCGTGTGTGGTTGTGCCTGTTCCCGATACGGCCAAAGCTGCAGCCGATGCCTATGCCCACCACCTGAATATGCCCTGCATGGAAGGCGTGATCCGCAATCGCTATGTGGGGCGTACTTTTATCCAGCCCAAAACTACTCGCTCGCAGAGTGCCAAGAGCAAATACACGGCACTGGCCTCTGTTTTATCGGGCAAGCGCGTTTTTCTTGTCGAGGACTCTATTGTGCGCTCCCTCACGATTCGCACTCTTGCCCATCAGGTGCGCGATATCGGCGGTGCGACCGAAGTTCATGTGCGCGTGGCTTGTCCACCTATTGTTGCGCCGTGTTTTTACGGCATTGATATGTCCACCCTGGACGAACTTTTTGCCCCCGAACACGTTCCCGTGCGATACCGCGGTTTGCCCAGCGACCAAACGTTAAAAAAAATGGCTATCGAACTCAATGTCGATAGCCTGAGGTACCTCGATGTTCCCGATCTGGGTTCCAGCATTGGGTGTGACACAGATACCCTGTGCCTGGGGTGTGTCACGGGCAAATATCCCACAACCTGGGGCAATCGCCTCATGCGCGAGGCTCGCAAACACCCCAGGGCTGTTGATCGTCCCTATAGATGATCGTGTTGCAGAGACTTACCGCTCGCCAAATCGCGTTTCGAGGCTGCGCAATCCCTTGCTGTTTCCCAAAATTGTCAATCGATCATTTTCTTGCAGTACGGTATCGCCGCGGGGAATCACCATGCGCCCCCCGCGCCGTAACATCGCCACGAGACAGCCTTCTGGAAAATTTGTCTCGCGTAGCGCGCTACCAATGAGGTCTGTGGTTGCGTGATCGCGGCGCAATGTCAACAATAAAAAGGCTTCGTCGCGCAACAGGACTTCTTTTAACTCGGCTTCATCGCTGGCGGCGTGCCATTCGCGCAAGAAGTTCTCATCGTCTGCACGCCGCGCAATTTGTGCCAGAATACGCAGGTGTTGTGAGGGGTCGTGCTCTGGGCTGAATAAGAAAAAGATCGCGGTTAGCTGCGTTTCTACCTCGTGCCCGGTCAGTGGATCTGTAAACTGGATGTGAATACCCGGCAGTGATCGCACCAGGACCATTTCGCAGTGTTCAATTCCGTCAATTCGCAGATGTGGCAATCCCACGCCGTGTGTCACGGGTGTCGAGCCAATATGTGTGCGGTCCAGCAATTGTTTTTCGATTTCATCTACGGTATGTGGTACACGATTTGATAACCATTTCGATACCTTCCGAACTATATCCTCAAATTCGGCCGGGCGATCCAGATCGATGACCAGACTTCGCGCCGCGACCTCGTCGAAGGGGTCTTCGTCGCGCAGTCCCTTTTCCTTCAGGATGCCCCGCAGTTCAGCATCCAGTCCGGTGTACCGCCTTTGTCCCCAGCGTTCAAACATGTGGTAAATCGCACCGTCTCGGTTGACTTTGTCGCGGGCAAATTTAAAGTACCAAATCGTTCCCAGCAGGATCAGCGCGGCAGAAAATAGGGATGATAACCAGCCCATCTGGACAATTAATGTACACGAAGATACTATGCCGAATAACTGCATATAGGGGTACAGCGGTGAATGATATCCCGAATCGTAGGAATCCAACCCACTTTCGCGCATGACAATTACGGCGAGACACACCAGAGCGAACATCAATAATTGGAATGCGCTGGCCAATTTGGCAATTTTGGTTGGGTCGAGAAAGATGAGGATCAAAACAATGACGCCCATGGTCGCCAATACCCCTTGAACGGGTGCGCCTTTTGCATTCAAATGCTGAAAAAGTCTCGGCATCATGTGGTCTCGGCTCATTGCCAGGGGAAAGCGAGAAGCCGAAAGCATTCCGGCATTGGCGACCGATGTAAAGGCGAGAAGGGCAGCGACAGAGATGGTTATGGCACCCCAATCGCCAAATACGGCTTTGGCCGCTGAGGCGGCGGGGGTTAAATTGCCTACCAACTGCTCGAGCGGCAATACACCGACCATGACACTCGTGCCCAAAGCATATACCAGAATCGCCGTAATCAACGAAAAGATGACACCCAGAGGCAAATTGCGTTCGGGATGTTTTACTTCTTCTGATAAACTCGCTACGGTTGTCACGCCGATATAACTGATATAGACCAGGCCTGCTGTGGATAAAATCGTCTGGGTATCTACTTCGAATATCGCGGTCAATCGCGTGCGTTCAATATTGGGCACGCCTCCTCCGATAAATATCCCCAGGATCATCAACAAACCCAGCACCAGTGCCATCTGAAATCCACCGCTTTTCTGCGCGCCCAACAGATTCAGTATGCCCAGGCCAACCGCAATTGCGACCGCCACGGGGATCATTGGCAACTCGGGTATATAAAGCGCGATATACGCCCCCATGCCCACGAGTGCGAATGATACTTTTAATACCAATGCCAGCCATGTGCCAATGCCTCCGAGCGTGCCCATCCACGGTCCGAGTGACCGGTCTAAAAAATAATACACGCCACCCGCACGGGGCATCGCTGTTGCCAGTTCAATAATGCTGAACATCGCCGGTACGAGTGGCGTAGCAGCGACGATATAGGCCAGCACAATGGCCGCACCGGCCTGTTCGGCAGCCAGCCCCGGCAATAAAAAAAATCCCGCGCTCAAGGTTGTGCCCGTCGCGATTGCATAAACACCGAGTAAGCCGATTTCTTTTTTTAGTTTTGCTGTTTTTGAAGTCACTTATTTTCCTTTTAGTGGCTTTCTATTTCAACCCTGACATTTTGGTTTTCGGGTGTAAAAGCTACCAGTGTTACATCGCCATCTCGATAAAATGTGCCATCCTGAAAGGCCGCTCTCGTCAGCGCGGGTGTCAGGGGTTTGCCGTTTATTTTTACGCCTGTAACTGTTATATCGCGCAATCGCAATGTGAATTCGGGGACTTGTACGGGCAAATTGAGTGTTATTATTTGTTCTTCCACCTTGACATCAGCCATTTCGCGCGCTATGGCATAATTGGTAATTTCACTGCATTTGCGCCACTGAGATCTCTCGCTATTGGGGTCGCGTTCTTTGAGCCGCCGCACGATGGTCTGAAATGCCCGAAATCCACGCCGATCCTCATTGTGAATTCCGTAAAATCCCTGCCAATGGCTGATCATCACGGCAGGGTCGCCCGCGTCGATGACTTCGGGTAAACGCCCACCCTGAAGATCCGATGTGATGTAATAATCTACATCTACTTCGCCATATCCGGTCCACGATCCCGTGCGGTCACCCGTTGCGGCGATCACTTCACCCATTGCCTCGCCGCGCTCGGGTTTGGGATACCATACCGGGCAATCTACCGCACCGCTGGACGATACCCGCTTAAACAGATACGGTGTTGGATTGCCCGTTACTCTGCGCACGGCATTTTCCGCACATCTGGCATAAAAGTCTATTGGATTGCCAAATCCCCCGGGGCTTGTCACACCTGCAGGTGTCAGGCCCACATTGTGCAAAATTTCACATGCCAGCGCGATATAATTTGTTACTAACTCTTCTTCGTCGGTCGGCAAATTATTCCATCCCCATTGTTCCCACAAATTTGGATCAACAGGTTGCAATGTTTCCAGATCTACCACAAAGGTGTGTGTGATCATTTCCGGCGTGATGTCGTAGTTGGGCATAATCAGTTCCCGACACATTGCCAGCCAGCTTTCTTGCTGTGCTTTAGAGAATAGGGCCAGTCCGTGGTCTATTCGTCCAAGTGCGGCGGGACACGGCACCACGCTGAATTTGCCCTTTACATCGTGTTCCAGACAGAACTCGGCAAATTCGCGCGTGAACGATTCGGGATGTACTACGGGCACATCTTCCCAGCGGTAATCCGTCCCATCTACAGCCTGGCGGTCTCGCATAAAAAAATAATTCAGATTTACCAGCACGGTCGAGTCATCAAAAATTATCGATATCGGCACGCGATCCAGGGCGTGTTTGTTGATTTCTACTCGCATAAAAAGCTCCAGTTTTTAAGACAGCTTCTAAGGGTGGGTTTGAAGAATGAGAAGATACCACAATTTTACACCTCTCACAATCCCCAATCATGTTGCTATCCAGAAATTCTTGCATTATCATGATGAATTAAAAATTAAAAATTAAAAATTACAGGAGACTTAAATATGGCAGCCGAAATGTATGCAGGTGCAGAGTGGGATCCGGAAAACCCGCGTATGCACATTGGTACACAGCGTTTTTCCACGTCGGATGAGCATCTCGAATTTCTCGCGCGGTGTGGCGTTACGAATATGGCGATCAACGATGCCAGAGAAATTACGCCAGACCCAAGTAGCGGCTGGACGGTAGAAGAAATTGTAGAAAAAAAAGAAAAAGCTGCAAAACACGGCATTACCGTGGAAATGGTGGCATTGCCTGTGCAACACCTCAATGTCAATGGTAGTTTTGTGCCCGAGTTTATGCGCGGCAATATGATAGACGGCGAAAAAGAAGTTGATATTGCCTGCGATATGGTTCGCGCTGCTGCAGATGCGGGTATTCCGGCGCTGAAGTATTTTCTGTGCGAAATGGAAAATCAACGCACGGAAAGCGTTCCGCTCGGGCGGGGGGGCATACGCTATTCTACGTGGGATTTGTCCAGGGCCGATGCGGATACGCCGAGGTATGATGAACCGGTTACAGCGGAACAGAACTGGGAATATGTCTCTTTCTTTTTGGAGCGCGTCATTCCCGTTGCTACCGAATGCAAGGTGCGTATGGCCTGTCACCCGTGCGATCCCTGGTTGCCACCGGGGTACAAGAGTGTTGATCGCGTGCTGGGTGGGTACGATGGGTTCAAGAGTTTTATCGATATTTGCCCAAGTCCTTATCACGGCCTCAATCTTTGCCTTGGCTGCATGGCCGAGAGCGTTGTGGATCCGCGCAATGAGGTGGCCGATATTATTCGCTATTTTGGCAAGCGCAAAAAAATTCACCTCATCCACTTTCGCAATATCACGGGTGGACGCAACAAGTTTCAGGAAGTTTATCCCGATGAAGGCGATATGAATATGTTTGTGCTGATGAAAGCACTCAAGGAGGTGGGCTATCCGCACATGATTGTTCCCGATCACGCGCCCGGCCACACTGCGCAAGGGCATTTCGAACAGGCATTCGCCTTCCAATTTGGCTTCATCAAAGCCCTGCTTCAGGCAGTGGAGATAGAAACATAAGAGGAGTGATACCTTTGAGCTATTCGATTCGAGAGATTCGAGAGGCGTTGGGAATGTGCAGCCGATTGTCGCTGGCCGATTTGCCCACGCCGTTGATGGATTGTCCGAGGCTGGCAGAGAAGTTGGGTGGACCGCGCATTTTGGTCAAGCGCGAGGATCAGACGGGGTTGGCGTTTGGGGGGAATAAGGTGCGCGAGTTTGAATATTCCGTAGCTCCTGCTGTGGATGAAGGGTATGATGTATTGCTTCACGGCGCGGCATCGCAGTCGAATCAATCGCGGTTGACTGCGGCGGTTGCAGCCAGGCTGGGGCTGAAGGCGGTGATGGTGGGGCGCAAGGATGATCATGCAGATCCCGTGAATGGCAATTTGTTGCTCACGCATTTGTTTGGCGCAGAGGTGCATTTGATTGAGAGCGAGCAGGAGAAGGTAGCCGTTATTGAAAAGTTAAAGGCCGATGGACTCAGGGTCTATAACACGAGTTCGGATGGGTATTATTATCGCAGCGTGTCTTATGTGGATGGGTTTTTGGAATTGTGGGAACAGATGCAGGCGATGGATGTGATGCCCGATGCGATCTATGTGTGTGCGGGCGTGCATACGCATACCGGGCTTGTTGTTGGGGCAAAAGCACTGGGTGTTGATGTGCGGGTTATTGGCATAAGTCCGAGTCCACAGGACGATGAGAAAAAGAATGTGCAACTCGCCGAGGTTGCAAATGAGGTGTGCAAAATTCTGAATTTGGATCTGAATTTTACGGCAGATGAGTTTGAGAGTTATGGCAAATACGCGGGACCGGCTTATGGCGTGCTGACGCCCGAGGCGCGAGAGGCTGTTTTGTTGGCCGCGCAAACCGAAGGGTTGTTGCTCGATCCCGTTTATGCGGGCAAAACTTATGGCGCAATGATTGAGCATATCCGCGAGGGATGGTATCGCAGGGATCAGACCGTTGTGTTTGTGCATACGGGTGGGACACCTGCGCTATTTGCTTATGGGGATGAGTTGTTAAAATAAAAAGCACGAATAGACGAACCCCGCCCAACCACCCAACTGCTATCGTTAATTCATCTTACAACTATGAAAGGATTTGGACGATGCAATCTGATTCTGGTAGCCGCGACCAACAAGTGCTTTATGAACCCGATGAGCGGCCTCCGCATACGATCACTTTCGCACTCGGATTTCAGGCTGCCCTGCTTTGTATAGCGGGCATTGTGATCACGCCGGTTATCGTGGTGCGGGCCGCGGGCGCGGGCGAGCCTTATTTGTCGTGGGCGGTTTTTGGCGCGCTGATCGTCAGTGGGATGACGACGATATTACAGGCTGTGCGCGTTGGGCGCATTGGTGCTGGCTACGTGCTTCTTATGGGTACTTCTGGCGCGTTTATCGCGGTTTGTGTGACGGCACTTGTCGAGGGTGGGCCAGCGATGCTCGCAACTCTGGTCATTATTTCGTCGTTATTTCAATTCGCGCTCTCAACGCGGCTCTCGCTGCTGCGGCGGATCATTACGCCAACCGTGGCTGGAACGGTGATCATGCTGATCGCGGTGACCGTGATGCCAATTGTTTTTGATATGTTGACGGATGTGCCCGAGGGAACGCCGCTGGCTGCCGCACCCGTATGTGCGGTCGTGACGCTGATCTTTGTGGTGGTGTTCGCGTTGCGCGTTTCGGGGATGTGGCGTCTTTGGGTGCCGATTATAGGGATTGTTGTGGGGTGTATTGTTGCCGCGTTTTTTGGGCTGTACGACATTCAGCGCGTTATTGATGCGCCGTGGATAGGTTTTCCCGAAGCGGGTGGTTGGCCGGGTTTTGATTTCAGCTTTGGTCCTGTTTTCTGGTCGCTTCTTCCCGCTTTCATATTTGTGACCCTGGTCGGTGCGATCGAAACAATTGGCGATGCTATCGCTATCCAGAAGGTTTCGTGGCGCACGCCACGGGCGTCCGATTTCCGCGTAGTACAGGGCGCAGTTACCGCAGACGGCGTGGGAAATTTGCTTTCTGGTATTGCCGGAACTGTTCCCAATACGACCTATTCGTCCAGTGTTTCGCTCACAGAACTCACCGGCGTTGCCGCGCGCGGCGTCGGCGTGTGTATTGGCATTGTATTTGTGGTGGCCTCCTTTTTTCCCAAGGTGTCGGCACTTCTTCTGGCTATCCCCAATCCCGTGGTTGGGGCTTATGTGATCGTATTGCTGGCACTGCTTTTTGTCGTGGGGATGCGGATCATCGTGCAGGATGGCGTGGATTATCGCAAGGCGCTGATCGCGGGGACCGCATTTTGGATTGGCGTGGGCTTCCAGAATCAGGCGATTTTTGCGGACTATCTCGGCGAGTGGTGGGGGGCACTGCTCGGCAATGGCATGACGTCCGGTGGCCTTACGGCAATTTTTCTGACGTTGTTTATGGAGTTGACTGCACCTCGCCGGCAGCGCCTGGAGACCGCGCTCGCTGTCGAGGCTTTGCCAGAGATCATGGCGTTCCTTGAAAAGTTCGCCTCGCGCAGGGGTTGGGATGCCGAGATGACGAATCGACTCTGCCTATCTGCCGAAGAAACCCTTCTGATTCTCATTCAGCAAGGGGATGGCGAACAAGCGGAGAAGTGTCTGCTTCTAATTGTACGCAGCGATGGAAGTAATGGTGCGGAACTCGAGTTTATCGCTTCGACTGGTGAGGGGAATATTGAGGATCGCATGGCTTATCTTAGAGAACATACAGATGAGATGCCGGTTGAGCATGAAATCTCACTGCGTTTGCTTCAGCATTTCACGTCGTCTGTGCGCCACCAGCAATATCACGATGCGGATATTGTAACGGTTCGCGTTGAGGCTCCGGTGGAGGATAGAAGGTAAAAAGAAGAAGACGAATCAACGAATCAACGAATTAGCGAATCAACGAATGGAGTTCTCACTGACCTTGAGTGGTTGGGCGGGGGTCGTCTATGAACTGGTCTGGGAAACGACCAGTTTTACACCGCTCCGTCTATTCGTCTATTCGCGCTTTAATGTAGAGGTCTAATATGGCGGATTTTAAGACAATGGCCGTAGATGTGGGTGCATTGCTAAAAGAAAAGGGGCAGACTGTGGCGGTGGCGGAGTCGTCGGCGGGTGGAATTATTTCAGCAGCACTTTTGGCTGTGCCGGGGGCTTCGGCTTATTTCAAGGGCGGTGGGGTGTGTTATACGGGTGACTCAAAGCAAATATTGATGGCTATTTCCGATGTGGCGATGGGCGAGGCGAGGGCTGCGACAAAGACGCATGCACTGCATCTGGCACGGGCTGCACGCGAACGTTTGGGGGCAGACTGGGGTATCGGCGAGACTGGTGCTGCTGGTCCGACGGGAAATCGGTATGGCGATCCCCCCGGCCATACGTGTATCGGCGTTGTGGGACCTGATGCCGAGCGAGCGATTGCAATCGCGACGGGCAGCGGGAACCGGGGCGAGAATATGGAAGTGTTTGCCCGTGCGGCATTAGACCTGCTGGTCGAATGTTTGCAGCGGGATTGATCAAGGAGGAGGGTATGGCCGAGTTAGCACTGTTGGGTGGCGAGCGTGAGGTAAAAGAAAAGGATGGTATTTTGTGGCCGATGTACGATGCGGCTGAGAGAGATGCTCTTATTGAGGTACTGGAGAGTCGGGCGTGGTACAATTCTTCGAAGTGCCAGGAGTTTGAAGAGACATTTGCGGCGTTTCAAGATGCGAAATACGGGGTCGCGTGTACTGGCGGCACTGTAGCTCTGGTAATGATTTGTCGCGGGGGGGGTATTGGGGTTGGGGATGAGGTGTTTACGAGGGGGTATAGGTTTATTGGTTGGTGTTGGGGGGTTGTTAATGGTGGTGGT
>JAGWBW010000004.1 GCA_021295695.1 Candidatus Latescibacterota bacterium | reverse complement strand
ATGAACGATACAACTTACAATGCGTGGTTTCGGTGTTTTCGCGGGTGCGAAGGGCGATATGCGTTGACGGATGTGATTTACGCATGTCCAAAGTGCGGGGAGTTGCTCGAAGTGGCGCACGATATGGAGATGCTCAAGCGCAAGTCGAGCAGTTATTGGCGCGGGTTGTTTGATAAGCGTTATATGACGACAAAGTGGCCTTATGGCAGTTCTGTATGGGGAAAAAAAGAACTGGTCTGTCCCGTAGTTCACGAAGACAATGTGGTGTCGATGTACGAAGGGGGTAGCAATCTATTTTGGGCAGAGCGTTTGGGGCGAGAAATTGGTGTTGAGGACTTGTGGGTTAAGCAATGCGGCAACAGCCATACGGGATCGTTCAAAGATTTGGGCATGACAGTGCTGGTATCCATGGTGAAACAGATGCTGTTTGAGGGGACGCGTATTCCGGCGGTTGCGTGTGCATCTACTGGAGATACCTCAGCGGCATTGGCCGCGTATTGTGCGGCGGCGGGCATACAGTCGGTGGTCTTTTTGCCGAGGGACAAAATCTCGACCGCACAACTTTTGCAACCTCTGGCCAATGGTGCGCTGGTGCTGAGTTTGGAGACCGACTTTGATGGATGTATGAGGCTCGTGCAGGAGATTTGCCACGAGGAAAATATCTATTTGGCCAATTCGATGAATTCACTGCGGGTAGAGGGACAAAAAACAATCAGCATCGAGTTGGTACAGCAATTTGATTGGGAAGTACCCGATTGGGTCGTGATTCCCGGCGGTAATTTGGGCAATGTGAGTGCGCTCGGTAAGGGTTTTCTCGAAATGGAAGCCCTTGGGCTAATTGACCGACTGCCGCGCATTGCGGTTGCACAGGCCGATAGGGCCAATCCTCTCTACCGAAGTTTTGAAAAGGATTTTGATAGTTTTGAACCTATTCAGGCACAGCCGACATTGGCCAGTGCGATCCAAATCGGCAATCCGGTGAGTCGGGAAAAAGCGATTCAAACGCTCAAAATATTCGGCGGTGTCGTAGAACAAGCCAGCGAGGAAGAATTGGCTGATGCGGCTGCGCGTGCCGACCGCACGGGCTTGTTTGCCTGCCCGCACACCGGGGTGGCTTTCGCTGCATTATTCAAGTTGATTGACAGGGGTGTGATTCAGAAAAGCGATCGCGTCATTGTGATTTCAACGGCTCACGGCTTGAAGTTCAGCGAGTTTAAGCTCGGGTATTATCGGGATCAGTTACAGGACTGGGGTGTAAGCTCGCATTATCGCAATGACCCCGTTGTGTTACCGCCGGAAGTCGATGCGGTGAAAAAGGCGATTTTCGATCGGATTGAAGCCAACCGATAGTTGGACAGGTATCCGCAGATGGACGCAGATGGGCGCAGATAAAATCAGATACTCAATGCGGGAGTTGACAGGGTTGAGGGTTTTGATTACATTCTAAAAATACAGCTATGGCGAGTGGTGATTTGCGGCATATTGCAGCCACTTTAAATAAGTCGCTAAAAAGTTATTCCAAATTCCGGGCTTTTTAGTCCGGTTTTTTTGCGTACTGCGCGGGGCTTTTGTGGCTCCGCTTTTTTTTTGGAGATGGCGCATGTCTGAAAAGTGCGAAACGCACGCGCCCTGTTCGGGGACACGAGCCGTTCATGCAGGTGAAGAAAGGGGACACTGGGGAAAATCTCTGACAGTGCCCATTGCCCAGACATCAACTTATGTATTTGAAGATACGCATGCGGTTAAAGCGTTTGTAGCGGGCAAAAACCCACAGATTGACTACGGGCGCTACGGCAATCCAACACAGCATGCCGCAGAATCCAAGCTGGCAGAATTAGAAGGCGCAGAGGCCGCTATTTTATTTTCGTCGGGCATGAGTGCTGTGACCACCACGTTGCTGGGTATGCTGTCAACCGGGCACCACGCGGTGATTATGGACGACTGCTATCGCAAGACCGCGCAATTTTGCCAGATGGTGTTAAAAAAATTTGGCATTGAAACCACATTTGTTCACGCGGGTGATTACGCCGAATTGGAAGGCGCAATTAAGGACAACACGCGGGTGATTATTTCCGAATCTCCGACAAATCCACATCTCAACGTGATCGATCTCGAAAAGCTGGTTGACATTGGGAAAAGGCATCGGGTAAAGACGATTATTGACAGCACATTTGCCACGCCCTTAAACCAGCGCCCGCTCGAATTTGGCGTCGATCTGGTCATTCATTCGGCGACCAAGTATTTGGGGGGGCACAACGATTTGATGGCTGGCGTTGTGCTGGGTAATGCGCCTCTTGTTGATGCAATTCGGGACTATCGAGGTATTTTGGGAGGGGTGATTGATCCGCATTGTGCTTATTTGCTGATCCGGGGGATCAAGACTTTTCCACTGCGAATGAGTAAGCAAAATGAAACGGCGCTAATGTTGGCGCGGTTTTTGGAAAAGCACGATCGAGTAAAGCGCGTGTATTATCCCGGTTTGGAAAGCCATCCACACAATGATGTCGCCAAAGCGCAGATGCGTGGATTTGGTGGGCTGGTGAGTTTTGATTTAGATGCGGATGAGGCGGGTACTCTGGATTTTATTGATCGCTTGCAAATCCCGTGTATTGGAGCCAGCCTGGGAGGTGTAGAGAGCCTCGTTTCGCATCCCGCATCTATTTCGTATTACGAGTTGACGCGCGAAGATCGATTGGCAATTGGCATTGCCGATGAGTTGGTGCGCTATGCCGTGGGAATTGAAGACGCTGAGGATATTGTCGCCGATGTTGGACGGGCACTCGACGCAGCCTAACATGTGGAAAGCTATGTTTGGTATTATTTTATTTAATACGCTCCGCACTGTGTTTCAGGTGCCTAACTGGTGGCAAAAAATTGTCCCTGGCGGCGCATTGAATTTGCTCCCCGCGCTGGTGTTGAGTCTGATCCTCACCGGGCAAATTGGGATTGAGATAGGGATCGTGTTGTTGATTGTAACCTTTGGACTTTTGTTCATTACCTGGGGTTACTTATACCGGGTTTTTGTCGATGCGCTCAATGGTACTGAACCGCTGAACCTGCCTTCGTGGAGCAATTGGGGGGCTTATGGATTGGCGGGATTTTGGTTGTTTCTCATTGTCCTGGGATATAGCGTCATTGGATTTGCCAGTTTTTCAATGGTGATTTCGGTATTGGGTATGATACCGAGTTCTGTGGAAGAAGCTGGGCCTCTGTTGCTGTTGTTGACACTTATGATCATCTTTTTTCACGGTTTTCTTCCCATTGTATTTACGCGATTTGCTGCCAGGGGGCGTGTGTGGATGGCATTTGAGCCGGGGCCTGTTTGGCGGGATTTGCGTCAGATTTTTCGAGCAGACTACGTTCAAGCGTGTTTTGGTCTGTTTGGGATATCTCTGCTCGGCAGTTTGATATTGGGACATTTGTCCTGGGTGGGTTTGGTGCTGGCTTCGATGTTTAATTTTTTTTTGTTGGTGATTTTTACCCGGGTTTTGGGCCTGTTGATTCGCAGTGCATTAAAGTCTGGACCACCTGCACAAAGTGAATATTGGAATTGAACGTCTCGTGGATAAAAAAATAGCCGGGCTTTCCTAAAAGGGAATGTCCGGCTATTGCAGTTTGAGCACGCGTTTAGACTTGCGCCCAGGCCTCGTCGAGCACGCGCTTGGCATTGGCAATAATGATTTCCGAAGATTCTCCTTCCATCGGAGAAACTTCAAAGCTCAGGATGGGACGCTTATCGGGGTCGAGATAACCGATATTGAGTAGTTCGCGGAGAAATTCCACAACTTCGGGTACATCGTTTTCGCCATCTTCGCAGCCAAAGCGGGGATGGTTATCGCCATAGGCCGGGTGGTTGGGGTTGGACATCACGCAATTGCCAACATGCATGTGGACGATGTGATCCCGTGCGATATTGATGGCGTAAACCGTGCCTTCACCCTGAAGTGGGAAATGGCTCAAATCGAGCATCAGGCCAAAATTGGGATACTGGCGTCTGAGGCGATTTGAGACTTCAACGGCGAGAGCGTTAGGTCCCACAATACAATTTTTTCCGTAAGGTACACGGTCAAAGGTTTCAAGTACAATGTCCATATTTTTTTCGCTGGCATATTCGCAGAGTTGGCTCAGTGAATCTACCAGCAGGTCGAGACCTTCTTCGCGTCCTTTGGGACCTGGGTCTGCGCCTGAAAGCAGGGCACACCCTGGAGCACCAAGTTCTTCAGCCTGGTCAATTCCCACCTTGACGGCGTCAACAGCACTTTGACGGTGAGCGACATCGGGGGCATTGATATTGAGCTGGTTGCCGAGCAAAATGGGTTGCGCTCCAAAAGCCACATCCATGTGGGCTGCGGTGAGCAAATCGCGTGCTTGTACACGCACTTGCGGGTCTTTCATGTGGGTGACTTCAACGATCTGGAAATAGGGGTCAAGGGCGATTTTTTCCAGGGTTTCCAAAATAGGCCCCTCGCCGCCAATGCAGGCTTTATAGGCCATAAAGTGAACAATACCAATACGCGCATAGTTTTGAATGGGGTCGGTCATTTTGCTCCTTTCACAACAGGCATCAGACAAGAGAAGATTAACTGCGTAAAATTGAACTCGGAAAATAGTAAAGGTAGGCGAATTTGTCAATCTGCAATTGGTGTTAAGCGATTTTGGTCTTGACTATCGAAATATCTTCTGGTATTTTTCGAAGCCTGTACAATTTGGGGGGTTACCAAAGCGGCCAACTGGGGCAGACTGTAAATCTGCTGGCTTATGCCTTCGGTGGTTCGAATCCGCCACCCCCCACCAAAATCTCCAATAGTTTCTTCCCCAAGACAAAAGCGGGCGTGTCCTGTCTGCATCACAAAAATACTGACTTGCCATTTTGGGTTGATCTATCACCGGTTTGAGTTTATACAAAATTCTCTTGACCTTAGACCATATTTTTCATATCTTGCTAATTCTCGGAAAAATATTTTTTGGCAATACCGATCCCTTTTGCAGAAAAGGGTTGTTTTTTATACATAGCCGGGCGGGAATAGCTCAGTTGGCCAGAGCGTCAGCCTTCCAAGCTGAGGGTCGCGGGTTCGAGTCCCGTTTCCCGCTCCAGAACCTCAAGTGGGGATTTCCCAACGCCCATGTAGCTCAGACGGTAGAGCACTTCCTTGGTAAGGAAGAGGTCACCGGTTCAAGTCCGGTCGTGGGCTCCATTGTTTTTGGGTAGGTCAGTAGCTCAACTGGTAGAGCATCGGTCTCCAAAACCGACGGTTGCGGGTTCAAGTCCTGCCTGGCCTGCCATTTTTATTATTTTATTATGTTTGGTAAAATCAATCAATTTCTCGGCGAAGTGCGCGTTGAAATGGGAAAAGTCACATGGCCTACTCGTGACGAACTCAAATCATCGACTATAATTGTGCTTATATTGTCACTCGCACTGGCCGGATTCATTTATATTGTAGATACTTTTTTGGCGAGTATTATGGAGTTCATCCTGATTTAACGGGATTTTTTGTCAGGGAGTCTTCGACCGATGAAATGGTACGTTGTCCACACCTATTCTGGGCACGAAAATAAGGTCAAGAGTTATATTGAGGCCGCCAAAGAAAACATCGATGTTGGCGACAAAATTGGTCGGGTGATTGTGCCAACTGAGGAAGTCGTAGAGATGAAGGATGGACGGAAAACGACCTCCCTCAAGAAATTTTTGCCCAGTTACCTTTTGGTTGAATTGGATATGGACAAAGAGTCTCTCTATTTTGTCACCAGTGTGCCGGGTGTGACGAGCTTTGTCGGTCCAGGCCGAAGACCGCAACCTCTGCGAGAAGAAGAGGTGAACCGCATTTTGGGGCAAATTGAGCGTCGTCCGGTCGAGGAAACCTCTGATGTTCCCTATCAAGTAGGTGATCGGGTCAAGGTGATTGACGGGCCTTTCAGCGATTTTATTGGGCTGGTTGACGACATCAATCCAGAAAAGAGCAAGATCAAAGTGATGGTTAGCATCTTTGGGCGCAACACACCCGTGGAATTAGATGTTTTGCAGGTTGAAGAAGCTATCGAATCGCGATAACGAGAGGTATCAATGGCCAGAAGAATTCTCACAACAATCAAATTGCAAATTCCCGCTGGACAGGCGACGCCCACACCACCGGTTGGTCCAGCTTTGGGACAGCACGGCGTCAATATTATGGAGTTTTGCAAAGCTTTTAATGCACAAACTCAGGATAAACAGGGTTTGATAATTCCCGCGGTTATCACGGTTTACGCGGACAGGAGTTTTTCTTTTGAGTTGAAGAGTCCACCTGCGTCCGTATTGCTCAAGAGGGCAGCGGGGATTGTCACAGGGTCGCCGGAATCCAACCGAGACAAAGTGGGGTCCGTGACCGATGCCCAACTCCAGGAAATAGCAGAAATGAAAGTTCAAGACCTCAATGCGGGCAGCATAGAGGCTGCCAAGCGCATGATTGCGGGAACGGCTCGTAGCATGGGGCTGACCGTCAACAATTGACCGGAGGTATGTATGGCACGAGGGCAATCCAAACGCTATAAACAAGCGGCTGCACTTTTTGACCGCCAAACGCATTACGGTCTGGCCGACGCCATTGACATCTTAAAAAAAATGCCTACTCGAAAATTTGACGAAACGGTTGAGCTCTCGTTTCGGCTGGGCATTGATCCGCGGCAAGCCGACCAACTCGTGCGCGGCACAGTCGTCTTGCCACACGGGCTGGGCAAATCCGTGCGCGTTGCAGTTTTTGCCAGGGGCGAGCCCGCTACTGCTGCCGAAGCGGCGGGTGCAGATTTTGTAGGAGCCGAAGATCTGGTGGAAAAGATCAATGGCGGCTGGACTGATTTCGATGTGGCTGTTGCCACGCCCGACATGATGGGACAGGTCGGACGATTGGGACGCATTCTTGGGCCTCGAGGCCTGATGCCCAATCCCAAGAGTGGCACAGTGACGCCCGATGCGGCGCGTGCGGTGCGGGAAGCCAAAGCGGGGCGCGTAGAATATCGGGTCGATAGAACGTCCAATGTACATACGCATGTGGGCAAAGCGTCTTTTGATGCTCAGAGCCTTCAGGAAAATGCTCAGGTATTGATCGATGCAATTATCAGAGCGCGTCCATCTGCTACAAAAGGACAATACATGCGTTCGGTCACATTATCGACTACAATGGGGCCGGGTATTCGCCTGGACCGCACGGCGCTGGCGGCCAATTGATTAAGAAAGGTATAGAAATGCCAACTGCTCAAAAAGAGGCTACTGTCGCAGAATTGACAGATATCTTAAAACGGGCCAAAGGATTGTATCTAACTGATTTTACGGGGTTAGACGTTCCTTCATTTACCTTGTTGCGAAAGCAACTTCGCGAAGAATCGATCTCCTACCGCGTAATAAAAAACCGGTTGGCTAAATTGGCTATTAAACAAGCCGGAGTCGAAGGGCTCGACGATGTATTCCTCGGTCCCACAGGGCTTGTTTGCGCCGACGAAGACCCCATAGCACCGGCCCGCGTGCTGACCAAATTCGCTGAAGAAACCGATGGCAAGCCCGCGATTAAAGCCGGATATATCGATGGCGAGATATTTGTCGCAGACCAGATCGAGAAACTGGCTCAAATACCTTCGCGCGATGTTTTGCTGGGCCAGATGGTATCTGCAATACAAAGCCCGATAAGTGGCCTTGCTTTTACGCTGAATGGCATTTTGCAAAAACTCGTTGGTACACTTCAAGCTGTTGCTGAGAAAAAAAAGGAAGAAGGCGGCGAATAGACCGCTTATCACACACCCAATTCATTGCTGGACGGAGGCATGTTCATGGCTGTTGAATCCATTATTAGCGAAATTGAGAAACTCTCGGTGCTCGAGTTGGCCGAATTGGTCAAAGCACTTGAGGAAAAGTTTGGCGTGACTGCACAGGCAGCTGTTGTTGCAGCACCTGGCGGCGATGATGCTGCCCCCGCTGTTGAAGAGCAGACAGAATTTGATGTAATTTTGTCTTCTTCTGGAGACAAAAAAATTCAGGTGATCAAAGTTGTTCGCAGCATTACCTCGTTGGGCCTTAAAGAAGCCAAAGCTCTGGTTGATGGGGCCCCTAATCCCGTCAGAGAAGGCGTAGAAAAAGAAGAAGCTGAACAGATTAAGGCAGAACTGGAAGAAGCCGGTGCGGTGGTGGAACTCAAATAGAGTTGTCGTAAGTTTGTGCAGTGTACAAATCCGTAACTGACCGTTACCTTCCAGCACAGGAGCGTGAGCCCTTGGCAGATAGAGGATTTATTGACCGGAAATCGTACGGAACTCTCACGTCTGCAATCGAAATGCCGAATCTGTTGGATATCCAGCTCGATTCTTATGACTGGTTTTTACAGAAGGATACACCGCCTGGCACCCGCGAGAAACAGGGGCTCCAGGGGGTCTTCCACGGTATCTTCCCGATTACAGACGCCCACAATCTCTATTCTTTAGAGTTTGTAGATTATTCCGTTGGAACTCCCAAATACGATGTGCAAGAATGTCTCGAACGCGGTACGACTTATGCCGTGCCTCTGCGTTCAACGCTTCGTCTGATTTCTCGAGAAAAACAGGGAAATAGCGAATTTCGCGTTAAAGATATCGTCGAGCAGACGGTATTCTTAGGCGAACTGCCTTTGATGACCGATGAAGGTACATTTGTCATCAATGGTTCAGAGCGCGTGATCGTCAGCCAATTACACCGATCTCCGGGCGTATTTTTTGACGATTCTATTCACCCTAATGGCAAGCGTTTATTTTCCGCCAGAATTATTCCCGACAACGGAGCCTGGCTCGAATTTAGTCTCGATATCAACGATATTATGTACGTTCATATCGACCGCAAACGCAAATTGCCGGTTACGACTTTGTTGAGAGCTTTGGGGTTTGACAAGTCCGAGGAAATTCTGGGCATTTTTCACGGTGATACCACAGTCAGAGTTACTGAAGAACTCGTCGATTGCGTTGTTACTGAAGATGTGATAAATAAAAAGACAGGAGAAGTGATTGTCGAAGCATATACCACGTTGACGGAAGAGCATATCGTTGCGCTTCAGGAAAATCAGATCGGCAAAATTACCGCAATGGATATCGATCCCGAAAACGATGGCGGGATTATTACCAATACGCTGAACAAAGATCCGTGTGATAATGAGGAAGAAGCACTCTCTCGGATTTATAGTCTGCTGCGCCCAGGCGATCCACCCAATATTGAAACTGCTCGCGGATTGCTCGATCGACATTTTTTTAGTCCCAGACGTTATAATCTGGGTACTGTTGGGCGCTATCGCATTAACCAGCGTTTGGATATGGTCGATAATATTCCGCTTGACTTCACCATGCTGTGTATTGATGACTTTATTAAAGTCATTGGCTATTTACTCTGCCTGGCCATGGGGGATGGGTTTACCGATGATATCGATCATTTGGGCAATCGGCGTGTGCGCTCTGTTGGCGAACTGCTCTCCAAGCAATTTAGTATTGGATTGGCACGCATGGCACGCACGATTAGAGAACGCATGAGTTTGCGCGATTCTGAGCAACTTACCCCCCATGATCTGGTCAACGCGCGGACTGTTTCTACTGTGGTTCAGGCCTTTTTTGGCAGCAGCCAATTGTCGCAGTTTTTGCAACAAATCAATCCGCTTGACGAATTGACCCACAAACGTCGTTTGTCGGCATTAGGTCCTGGGGGATTAACGCGCGACCGGGCGGGGTTTGAGGTGCGCGATGTGCATCACACGCACTACGGCCGGATTTGTCCCATCGAAACGCCTGAAGGTCCAAATATCGGTCTGATTGTGTCTGTGGCAACTTATGCCAAGGTCAATCCTTTCGGCTTTCTCGAGACGCCCTATCGGAAGGTCAAAGATAGCAAAGTTTCCCAGGATATTGTGTATTTGCCTGCCGACGAAGAAGATCGCCATACTATTGCACAGGCCAATCTGGCTCTTGATGACAAGGGCGAGTTTGAAAATAATGTCGTGCAAGCGAGGCGGCGTGGCGATTTTCCCGTGGTTGATCCCGAAGTGATTGACTATATGGACGTTTCACCCTTCCAGCTTGTGAGTGCCGCCGCCGGACTCATTCCTTTCCTTGAGCACGATGAGGCCAACCGCGCGTTGATGGGGTCTAATATGCAGCGGCAAGGTGTGCCTCTCTTAATTACGGATGCCCCGCGTGTTGGAACAGGTCTCGAGCGCAAAGTTGCCGTTGATTCAAAAGCTGTGATCATTGCGAAAAACGCCGGTGTTGTGACATATGTTAGTGCCAACAAAATTGTCGTTAAGCGCAGAAAGAGCCGCAGTATTGAAACCATTTCGCTGTCTGATGAAGACATTTACGACCTGACCAAATTCAAGCGATCTAATCAAGATTTTTGTATCAACCAGCGTCCAGCTGTAAAGGTTGGTGATAAAGTTGAAAAGGGGCAGTTATTGGCCGATGGTTGTGCCACAGATCGAGGAGATCTCGCGCTCGGTGCCAATGTGCTCGTGGCGTTTATGTCGTGGCATGGATACAACTTTGAAGATGCCATTATTGTCTCTGAGCGGCTCATTAAAAAGGATATTTTCACGTCAATTAGTATTGAAGAGTTTGAGCTCCAGGTTCGCGATACCAAACGCGGCACAGAAGAAATTACGCGTGAAATTCCCAACGTGAGTGAGCAGGCTGTTCGCAATCTCGATGAACACGGCATTATTCGCGTGGGGGCAGAAGTCAATCAGGGCGATATTCTCGTTGGGAAGGTGACCCCAAAGGGCGAAACTGAATTGTCGCCCGAAGAGCGTTTGTTGCGTGCGATTTTTGGCGAAAAGGCCGGCGATGTACGCGATGCATCGCTCAAAGCTCCCCCGGGAATGGATGGCGTGGTCATGGATCGCAAAGTTTTTTCTCGTAAAGAACGCGACGAAAAGACGCGAAATGAAGACAAGGAAAAGACCAGGTCAGCCGGAAAACGCATTTCCTCCAAGATTGAGTCATTAAAACAAAGCCGCGATCAGCAGGTTTTGGCTCTTCTCAAAAACCGCAGAGTTAATACCCTGCGCGATGAAGACGGGGAGGTAGTTGTAAAAGCTGGCACGGCGTTGAATGAAAGGTCACTGGAAAATTTTGACCTGGGCACAGTGATACCCGATGGGGATTGGTGTGACAGTCCAGCGACGAGCCAAAGGGTGGATCGATTGATTGAACTGGCCGCCCATGTGATGCAGCAGGCGGCAGAAGAACTCGAGCGAGAGCTTGAAAAAATCGCGCGTGGAGATGAACTCCCGCCGGGCATTGTGCAACTGGTCAAGGTATATGTCGCCCGAAAAAGAAAGCTGATGGTAGGGGATAAAATGGCCGGACGACACGGCAACAAGGGTGTGATTTCGATTATCGTGCCCGAAGAAGATATGCCCTATTTGCCCGACGGTACACCTATTGATCTGGTTTTGAATCCACTCGGTGTTCCCTCTCGCATGAATCTCGGCCAAATCCTCGAAACCCATTTGGGTTGGGCAGCCCATGAACTGGACCTTCACTTTGCGACCCCTGTGTTTGACGGCGCGAGCATGGACGATGTCCAGGATATGTTGCAAAAAGCTGGTTTGCCCGAAAATGGAAAAACGCTTCTTTACGATGGCAAAACAGGGGAACCATTTGATAAAGAAGTGATGGTCGGCATCATTTATATGTTGAAACTATCGCATCTGGTCAGCGATAAGATTCACGCGCGTTCGATTGGACCCTATTCACTGGTCACACAGCAGCCTTTGGGCGGCAAAGCCCAGTTTGGCGGACAGCGCTTTGGAGAAATGGAAGTTTGGGCGCTCGAAGCTTATGGCGCTGCACATATGTTACAGGAAATGCTCACTGTCAAATCCGACGATGTAGCGGGCAGATCCAAAATTTATGAGACCATTGTGAAGGGAGAAAACCCACCCGAACCCGGCGTGCCAGAATCATTTAATGTTCTGGTTAAAGAATTGCAAAGCCTGTGTTTGGACGTGGTACTCGAAAACGCGCAAATTGACTGACGACATAAGATTTGAAAAGGGGGTTCTCTCGTGGCCAATACCAATTTCGCCAATCAACCCTTAGACTTTAATTCTATCCGTATTCAACTGGCTTCGCCAGATACCATCCGCGGATGGTCACGCGGCGAGGTTACCAAACCTGAAACCATCAATTACCGGTCTTTTAAGCCCGAACGCGACGGATTATTTTGCGAATGCATTTTTGGACCTGTCAAAGATTGGGAGTGCCATTGCGGTAAATACAAGCGCATTCGGTACCGGGGTGTGGTGTGTGATCGGTGTGGGGTAGAAGTGACCCAATCGAAGGTACGGCGAGAACGGCTGGGGCACATCGAATTGGCGGTTCCGGTGACACATATCTGGTTTTTTAAGTCTCTGCCATCTCGCATGGGATATTTGCTCAATCTTTCCGTTCGCAATCTCGAGCGGATTATTTACTACGAATCTTATGTGGTACTCGATCCCGGCGATGCGCCCGACCTCAAATCTAAGGATTTGCTCACTGAAGATGAGGTGATGGATCTCGAAGATGAAGGGTATTCATTCGAGGTCGATATGGGGGCTGGCGCTATCAAAAAACTGTTGGCGGCGATCGATATTGAGGATTTATCTGCTGAACTGCGAACGCAAGCTCGTTTCGAGACTTCGGTGCAGCGCAAACAAGATGCGCTCAAACGCCTTAAGGTCGTTGAAGCTTTCCGGCAATCGGATAATCAGCCCGATTGGATGATTCTCGATGTGATTCCCGTCATCCCGCCCGACTTGCGTCCTCTTGTACCTTTAGAGGGCGGACGGTTTGCAACTTCGGATCTCAACGATTTGTATCGCCGCGTGATCAATAGAAATAATCGGCTAAAAAAATTGATTGAAATCAAAGCACCCGAAGTCATTTTACGCAATGAAAAACGCATGCTTCAAGAGGCTGTAGATGCTCTGTTTGACAATGGACGTCGGTCTCGCGCTGTTCGCGGTGACGGCAACCGATCCCTCAAGTCGCTTTCCGATCTACTCAAGGGTAAACAGGGGCGATTCCGTCAGAATCTTTTGGGTAAACGCGTCGATTATTCGGGCCGTTCTGTGATTGTGGTCGATCCTCATTTGAGGCTTTATCAGTGCGGGCTCCCCAAACATATGGCTCTGGAATTATTCAAACCATTTATTATTCGGCGTCTCGAAGAAAAAGGCCTCGTTCAAACCGTTAAAAGTGCAAAAAAATTAGTCGAACGCGAGCGCGTCGAAGTATGGGATATTCTCGAAGAAATTATCCAGGATCACTGCGTTTTGCTCAATCGAGCTCCGACATTGCACCGTCTGGGCATTCAGGCATTTTTGCCTGTGCTCGTAGAAGGCAAAGCCATTCGGATTCACCCTCTGGTCTGTGCAGCATTTAATGCCGATTTTGACGGCGATCAGATGGCCGTGCACTTGCCACTCTCTTTTGAGGCCCAGATTGAAGCGCGGGTGTTGATGCTGTCTTCAAACAATTTGCTCAAACCTGCCGATGGGTCTCCTGTGGTGGTTGATAAACCCCAGGAAATAGCGCTGGGTCTGTACTATCTGACAAAAATTGTTCACGGCAAGGAAGAAAACCTCAAAACCTTTAGCAGTACTGGCGAAGCTCGCATGGCGTATGATTTTGAACGCATTGGCCTGCACGAAGCCGTACGCGCTCGCATTGATGGTGAGCTTTCAATAACCACGGTTGGGCGCGTCATTTTTAATGAAATTATGCCCGAAACGATGCCTTTTGTCAATGAATTGATCGATGACAAAGGTATCCGCAAAGTTTCTTCTGAAGTTCACAGTCGGTATGGCAACCGCATTACGACAGATTTTCTCGATGGCTTGAAGAAATTGGGATACGATTATGCAACTCAGTCGGGTATTTCGATTGCGGTGAGCGATGTGGTCGTGCCTCCCGAAAAGGAAGAATTGATTACCGATGCTATGGGCGAAGTCGAAAAAATTATTGAACAACACGCGATCGGGGCTATTACTGAGGGCGAACGCTACAATAAAGTGATTGATGTGTGGCAGCATACGACCAATCATATTGCCCAGGCCATGATTGGTGCATTTGAAAAAGCCGAAGAGGGCTTCAATTCGATCTGGATTATGAAGGACTCGGGCGCGCGAGGCAACGACGATCAGATCAAGCAACTCGGCGGTATGCGCGGGCTGATGAATAAACCGCAAAAGAAATTGACAGGAGCGATTGGCGAAATTATTGAAACGCCTATTATTTCGTCACTCAAAGAAGGTCTGACCGTGCTTGAGTATTTTATTTCGACGCACGGCAGTCGCAAGGGGCTGGCCGATACGGCCTTGAAGACCGCTGAAGCGGGCTACTTGACGCGTCGTATGGTGGATGTATCGCAAGATGTGGTTATTTCTGAAGCCGATTGCGGAACGATATTAGGCATTGAGATGGAAGCTTTGAAAGAAGGCGAAGAAGTTGTTGAATCGCTGGCTGACCGCATTGTAGGACGCACAGTCCAGGATGATGTAGAAGATCCCATTACGGGGGAACGCATTGTTGAAGCAGGCGTTTTATTGGATGAAAAATTGGCTGACAAAATTGCCGATGCAGGTATAGAGCAGGTCTTTGTGCGGTCCGTATTGACATGTGAAACCCGCCGCGGGGTCTGTATAGCCTGTTATGGTCGCAACCCCGCCACCGGGCTACCCGTTGATATTGGAGAGGCCGTGGGTGTTATCGCAGCGCAAAGTGTGGGTGAACCAGGAACACAATTGACATTGCGCACCTTTCATATTGGGGGTACTTCCAGCCGCATTGCCGAGCAGGCCGAGATTGGTGCAAAGCGTGCGGGCAAAGTCATCTTTAAGCATCTCGAGTTTGTCCGGCGCGATGCAGGTTCGTGGGTTGTGGTCGGTCGAAATGGCGAAATCGAAGTGCAAGATGATCAGGGCCGTGTACGGGGAGGGCACTACCATGTGCCGCATGGAGCCGTGCTGCGGGTGCAGGAGGGCGAAAATGTGGAAGAGGACCAGGCACTCTACGAATGGGATCCTTATAACAATGTGATTGTATCGCCCAACGCTGGTAGGGTTCAGTTTGTGGATCTCGTAGAAGGGGTGACATATCGCGAAGAGATCGATGAAACCACCAGCATTGCCGGATTAGTCGTGATTGAGCACCGAGACCGCACTTTATCGCCGCAGATTCTGGTTGTTGATGAAAATGGCGAGCAATTGGGCCATTACATCATTCCCCTGGGGGCGCGACTGGTGGTGCACGATGGCGACCAGGTAGCAGCTGGTGATACGCTGGCTAAAATTTCGCGTGAACGCAGCAAAACACGAGATATTACAGGTGGTTTGCCGCGTGTGGCTGAACTTTTTGAGGCGCGTCGGCCCAAAGAGGCCTCTGTGGTAACAGAAATCAACGGCTCTGTGCGCTTTGGCGGTATGGTGAGAGGCTCGCGCGTTGTCCTGGTTACTGCCGATGAGGGCGAAGAAAAAAAATACACCATTCCCTACGGACGACATCTGCGCGTACAGGAAGGGGATCACGTAACCGCGGGTGACCGCCTGTCTGAAGGCTCGGTAAATCCACACGATATTCTGGCTATTTTGGGAGATCGAAAAGTCCAGGAGTATCTCGTTGACGAAATTCAGCAGGTTTATCGGCTCCAGGGTGTTAAAATCAATGACAAGCATATTGAAACTATCGTCCGACAAATGTTGCAGAAAGTGCAGGTGACAGACCCAGGAGATACCAATTTTCTCGAGGACGAACTCGTCGACCGATTCCGTTTCCTCGATGAAAATGATAAGGTTCTTGTTGAAGGGGGCGATCCCGCAACTAACAATCCCGTCTTGTTGGGGATTACCCGAGCCTCTCTTTTGACCGAGAGTTTCATTTCTGCAGCATCTTTTCAGGAAACTACCAGAGTGCTTACCGAAGCAGCAGTGCAGGGCAAGGTTGACACGCTGTTGGGACTAAAGGAAAATGTGATCATTGGACACCTCATTCCCGCCGGTACAGGTGCTTTGAAATACCGCGATTTGGATACAGATGTGATGGAAGAATCGCAGGTTTTTGAAACCCTCGCTGAAGAGAGCACAGAAAGCATTGGATTACCTCCAATTAATGCTTGACAGCTATTATTGCACCTGGTATATTACAAGTCTCCCATAGATAAGGAGGTTGAGTTGCCCACAATTAATCAGCTGGTTCGGAAGGGGCGAAAAGCCAAGCGGAAACGCTCTTCTGCACCTGCTTTGAGAGCCTGTCCTCAAAAACGCGGTGTTTGTACACGCGTTTATACCACAACGCCCAAAAAGCCCAATTCAGCTCTGCGCAAAGTAGCGCGTGTCAGGTTGACTAATGGTCTTGAAGTAACAGCCTATATTCCGGGTGAAGGACACAATCTCATGGAACACTCAGTGGTACTTATTCGAGGCGGTCGCGTCAAGGATCTACCTTCGGTTCGGTATCATATTCTTCGGGGCGTACTCGACACAACTGGCGTGGAAGATCGCAAACAGGGTCGTTCCAAATACGGCACTAAAAAAGCGGGTTAATCTCAGGTGCCTATTATTCGATAAACATGGGGGGATATCACCCTGGTGGTGTATCCCCCTTATTGTAAAAAGAAGGTATATCCCGATATGCGAAAAAGGCGAGCGGAAAAACGATATTTAGCTCCAGATCCCAAATACAGTAGTCTGTTGGTGACGCGTTTTGTCAACTGCTTGTTTCGCAAGGGCAAAAAGAGTGTGGGTGAACGAATTTTTTACGAGGCACTTAATCTGGTTGAAGAGCGTAGTGGGAATTCCGGTTTAGAGATTTTTGAAAAGGCACTTGACAATGTCAAGCCGGTTGTCAAGGTGAGGTCGCGTCGCGTTGGTGGTGCGACTTACCAGGTGCCTGAAGAAGTCCGTCCCGATGAACGCCTTGCGTTGTCTATTCGCTGGTTGATTTTATTTGCCAGAGAACGGAGCGAAAAGACGATGGCTCAGCGTTTGGCCGGTGAATTTATGGATGCATCAAACGGGCAAGGACGTGCAATGCAGCGACGCGAAGAAACGCACCGCATGGCAGAAGCCAATCGCGCATTTGCACATTATCGTTGGTAAGTGAATAAGATGGTGAGAAAATACGACCTGGAGCGCACCCGAAATATCGGAATTATGGCGCACATTGACGCAGGCAAAACCACGACAACCGAGCGCATTCTCTATTATACGGGTATTTTACGCAGGATGGGTGAGGTGCACGATGGTGCTGCCACCATGGACTGGATGGCACAAGAGCGCGAGCGAGGCATTACCATTACATCGGCGGCTACAACATGTTTTTGGGATGACCATCGCATCAATATTATCGATACGCCGGGACACGTTGATTTTACTGCCGAAGTCGAGCGGTCGTTGCGCGTTTTAGATGGTGCTGTAGGGCTGTTTTGTGCAGTTGGAGGCGTTGAACCCCAATCTGAAACTGTCTGGCGTCAGGCAGACAAATATTCCGTACCTCGGATTGCATTTGTCAACAAAATGGATCGCACAGGTGCCGATTTTGACCGCGTAGTAGAAATGATGCGTGAAAGATTGGTGTCCAATTTTGTTCCCGTTCAGTTACCCGTGGGGTCTGGCGAGATGTTTACGGGTTTGATTGATTTGATCAAGATGAAACTCGTGACCTACGAAGATGATTCTTTGGGCACCATGTTTACTGAGGATAGTATTCCAAACGATCTGGCAGAACGCGCCTATGAAGGCCGCGAGCAATTGCTGGAAGCGGTCTCCGATTTTGACGACACTTTGATGGAAAAATTTCTCGAAGGCGAAGATATCAGTGAAGAAGAGATTAAAGCTGCTTTGCGCCAGGCTGTGATCAACAGTGCTGCTGTACCCGTGCTTTGTGGGTCGGCATTTAAGAACAAAGGCGTGCAGCGATTGTTAGATGCTATTGTCGCATATTTGCCCTCGCCTCACGATGTGCCTGAAATTGTGGGACACGATCTCAAAAATTTCGACATCGGAATTTCTCGTCCAGTTTCCGACGAAGTGCCTTTTGCTGCTTTGGCTTTTAAAGTGATGACAGATCCTTATGTTGGGCGGTTGACTTACTTCCGCGTATATTCAGGTCAGTTAAATAAAGGTTCTTATGTTCTCAATGCCAACAAGGGCAAGCGCGAGCGCATTGGGCGTATGTTGCAAATGCACGCAAATAAGCGGGAAGAGATCGATGCGGTGTCCGCGGGTGAGATCGCAGCGGTTGTTGGACTAAAAGACACGGCAACAGGAGAGACGCTGTGCGATGAAAAAGAGCCTGTGATACTGGAATCAATGGATTTTTCCAAGCCCGTGATTTCTGTGGCTATTGAGCCAAAAACCAAGGCTGATCAGGATCAACTTGGCGTCGCATTGAGCAAGCTGGCTGAAGAAGACCCGACCTTTCACGTAGCTGTTGATCCAGACACCGGGCAGACCATTATTTCGGGAATGGGTGAATTGCACCTGGAGATTATTGTGGATCGCCTCAAACGCGAATTCAGGGTTGAGGCCAATGTCGGCAAACCACAGGTCACTTACAAAGAGGCCATCCGCAACGCCGTTCAAAATATTCACGGGCGCTTTGTCCGCCAAAGTGGTGGACGCGGTCAATACGGTCATGTCGTTATCAATCTGGAACCCGGCAAGTCAGGTACAGGGCTTGTTTTCGAGAACAAAATTACAGGTGGTGCAATTCCGTCTGAATATATTTCTGCCGTGCGTGCGGGAATTCGAGAAGCGATGACTGGTGGCGTCCTGGCGGGCTATCCCATAGATGACGTCAAAGTTGAACTGTTTGATGGTTCTTACCACGATGTTGATTCGTCTGAAATAGCCTTCAAAATTGCAGGTTCAATAGCTTTTCAAGAGGCTGCCAAAAGGGCTAAAACTTATCTTATGGAACCTGTTTTTGATGTGGAAGTCGTTGTGCCCGAAGATTATATGGGCGATGTTATGGGTGACTTAAATGCGCGTCGAGGGCATATTGTAGGCATTGTCAATCGCCCCGATGCACAAGTTATCTCGGCCACTGTGCCGCTAAGTGAAATGTTTGGTTATGCAACAAAGTTGCGGTCTATTACACAGGGCCGCGCGATATATTCGATGGAATTTTCCAAATTTGAGGAAATGCCGCAGAGCATAGCTGAAGACATTCTCTCTTCAGTTAATGTATTTGCAACTTAAGCGAACGCGTTTTTTATTTTTGTTCGATCTTTTTAGGAGGAAAATATGGCGAAGGAAAAATTTGAACGGGACAAACCTCATGTCAATATCGGCACAATCGGGCATGTCGATCACGGTAAAACCACGCTGACAGCCGCTATTACCAAGACGCTGGCAGCCAAGGGACTTGCCGATTTTATGCCCTTTGACGACATTGACAAAGCACCAGAAGAAAAAGAGCGTGGAATCACCATTAATACGGCTCATGTGGAGTATCAGACAGAAAATCGGCACTATGCTCATGTAGATTGTCCCGGACATGCCGACTATGTGAAAAACATGATCACGGGTGCCGCGCAGATGGATGGCGCGATTTTGGTCGTTAGTGCCGCAGATGGCCCCATGATTCAGACCCGCGAGCACATTCTGCTTTCACGCCAGGTCAATGTGCCTTCTATTGTGGTATTTATGAATAAGGTCGATATGGTCGATGATGAAGAATTGCTCGAACTGGTCGATCTGGAAGTCCGCGAATTGTTAGATCAATACGATTTTCCCGGCGATGATGTGCCAGTGATTCAGGGGTCTGCTCTCAAAGCTTTAGAGTCTGACGATCCCGATTCCGAAGATTGCGCCTGTATCTGGGAGTTGATGGAAGCCGTAGATGAAAATATCCCTGAGCCTGTGCGCGAGATTGACAAAGATTTTTTGATGCCGGTTGAGGATGTATTTACGATTACGGGGCGCGGTACAGTCGGTACTGGGCGTGTTGAACGCGGTGTGGTCAATGTCAATGAGGAAGTTGAGATAGTGGGCATTCGCGAGAGTCGCAAGACAACAGTTACTGGTGTGGAAATGTTCCGCAAATTGCTCGATGAGGGCAGGGCTGGTGACAATGTCGGTTTGTTGCTTCGCGGTGTTGACAAAGATGAAATTGAACGCGGCATGGTGGTTGCCAAGCCAGGCTCAGTGACACCTCACAAAAAGTTTAAAGGCGAAGTTTATGTGCTGACAGACAAAGAGGGTGGACGCAGCAAACCTTTCTTTACGGGTTATCAACCCCAGTTCTATTTTCGCACAACGGATGTGACTGGTAAGGTAGAGTTGCCCGATGGCGTAGAAATGGTGATGCCTGGCGATAATGTGACCATGTCTGTAGAACTGTTTACGCCAATCGCTATGGAAACCGAACTGCGATTTGCCGTACGGGAAGGTGGTCGAACCATTGGCTCGGGTGTGATTACTGAAATTGTTGAATAAGAACAGCGAAGGGATGCCTCGTGGCTGCACAGAAAATTAGAATTAGACTGAAAGCATACAACCACAATGCGCTGGATCGCTCTGCTGAAGAAATCGTTCGGACGGCAAAACGGACTGGGGCGCTTATTTCAGGCCCCATTCCTCTGCCGACGAAGCGCTCGCTCTACACGGTATTGCGATCTCCACATGTCGATAAAAAATCGCGCGAACAGTTTGAAATGCGCGTACACAAGCGCCTTATCGACATTCACAACTCAACACCCCAAACGGTAGATGCCCTGATGAAACTGGATCTGCCTGCGGGTATCGATATTGAAATCAAGGTGTAATCGTGCTGGGATTGATTGGAAAAAAAATCGGTATGACTCAGGCATTTGATGATGCAGAAATGCTGACGCCTGTCACAGTTCTCGAAGTTGTTCCGTGTCCTATTGTTCAGATTAAAGATAGGAATTCGGATGGGTATTTGGCTTTGAGAGTTGGGTATGATGAGATTCGGGTTGATCGGCTAAATCGTGCGGATCAGGGGATTTTTAAGAAGGCAGGTGTTAATCCCCATCGAGGTCTTGCAGAATTTCGAGTTGATGATGTCTCCGAATATGCTATAGGTGAGACACTCGATGTCAGTATGTTTGAGGCAGGCGAGGTTGTCGATGTTACTGCCCGATCAAAAGGTCGTGGATTCCAGGGCACTGTCAAGCGTCACGGATTCAGAGGTGGCCCAAAAACCCATGGACAATCAGATCGACATCGCGCGCCTGGCTCAATAGGTCAAAGCTCGAATCCTTCGCGGGTGTTTAAGGGAATGCGTATGTCAGGGCATATGGGTGACCAGCAGGTAACGGTTCGGGGCTTAAAGGTCGCAGGTGTAGATACCGAGCAAAATTTGCTTCTCCTAAAAGGTGCCGTACCAGGCGGTAAGGGAGCTACGGTTGTTATTGAGAAACGCAGCTGATTTGAGGTAAGTCGATTATGGCATCTGTTGAGGTTTGCAATCTTGAAGGTGAAGAAGTTGGCTCGATGGAGCTACCCGAAACAGTTTTTGGGATTGAACCATCGGCTGACGCGATATATTATGTCGTTAAAGCGTTTTTGACCAATCAGCGGCAAGGCAATGCCTCGACAAAAACCCGCTCAGAGGTCAATCGGACAAAACGGAAGATGTACCGACAAAAAGGCACTGGTCGTGCCCGTAAGGGAACGGCTGGATCGCCTATTCTGATCGGCGGTGGGGTAGCCCACGGTCCCAGGCCGAAATATTTTCGGGAACGCGTGCCCAAGAAAGTCAAAAAGCTGGCCATACGCTCGGCATTTTCGCAAAAAGCACTCGGTAAAGCCATATCTATCCTGGAAGATTTTGAGCTTGAGGTGCCCAAAACAAAGCAAATGGCACAAATGACACAAATGCTTGAAATTCAAGGGCAAAAGGTATTGCTACTGACGGATGGTATCGCTGAAAATACCGTCAAATCCTGTCGAAATATCCCCAGACTTTCCGTATTACCCGTTTCGCAAGTTTCAACTTATGACGTGGTCAGTGCAGATGTTCTGGTTCTCACGTGCGGTGCAGTTTCTCGCATTCGTGCTCTGTGGGGGGCCTCGTGAAAAATTCTATGCAGATTATTCGGCGTCCCGTTATTACAGAGCGGGCTTCTAATTTGCAGGAAAGCCATAATAAATATGTATTTGAAGTTCTCCGTGGTGCAAACAAAGTCGATATTCAGCGTGCGGTTGAAGCCATGTTTGATGTCGAGGTCGTAAAGGTCAATACGAGCACAATGCACGGCAAGATCAAACGACTTGGACGGTTTCAGGGACGCCGTTCCAACTGGAAAAAGGCTGTCGTCACCCTTGCCGATGGACACAGCATCGACTTCTTTGAAGGATAAATATCATGCCCGTCAAGAAGTTTCGCCCAGTAACGCCTTCGTTGCGATTTAAGACAGTCTCTTCTTTTGAAGAGATTACTAAAAATACGCCAGAGAAATCACTTGTTGAACCAAATAAAAAATCTGGGGGACGCAATAATCGGGGGCGTATCACGAGCCGTCGTCGCGGTGGCGGGCATCGGCGACAGTATCGTCGAATTGATTTCAAGCGAGATAAAGTGGGTGTGCCTGCAATTGTGCATAGCATTGAGTACGATCCAAATCGATCAGCCCGCATTGCACTCTTGCATTATATCGATGGTGAAAAACGCTATATTCTGGCACCAATTGGTCTAAGTGTTGGCGATAAAGTCGCGTCTGGTGCAGATGCAGATATCCGTCCCGGCAACGCGCTTCCTTTGGCGAGTATTCCTCTGGGTAGCAATGTACACAATGTCGAACTCAAACCAGGAAAAGGTGGACAAATTGGTCGCTCGGCGGGTGCTGAAATTCAGGTGATGGCCAAAGAAGGCAATTTTGCAACCCTGCGTTTGCCTTCTGGCGAGCGGCGGATGGTCCTGGTATCGTGTTATGCGACCATTGGGCAGGTTGGCAATTTAGAGCATGAAAATGTCGTTGTCGGAAAAGCAGGGCGGGTTCGCTGGTTGGGCAGACGTCCGAAAGTGCGTGGTGTTGCTATGAATCCAATTGATCATCCACACGGTGGTGGAGAAGGTCGGGCAACAGGCGGCAGACATCCGGTGACTCCCTGGGGACAACCCACAAAGGGATATAAAACGCGAAAAAAGAAAAATAAATCTGATCAAATGATCATTCAGAGACGCAAATAATCAGGAGCATTATTTTATGGCACGGTCAATTAAAAAAGGGCCCTTTATTGAGCCGAGTCTCATAAAAAAGATCGAGCAAATGAATAAGGTTGGTAATAAGCGGGTTATTCAGACATGGGCGCGGCGATCGACAATTGCGCCAGAGTTTGTAGGCCATACGCTGGCTGTACACAATGGTAATAAATTTATCCCCGTTTATATTACAGAAAACATGGTGGGACACAAACTCGGTGAATTTGCCCCCACGCGCACGCATCGGGGGGGGCATGGGCGATCTACTGAACGCGCCACTTCTTTGCAGTGATATTTTGAGACGGGAATTTTAAATGGAAGCTCGGGCGATATTGCGCTATTCAAGAATTTCACCGCGCAAGGTACGACAGGTGGTTGACCTCGTGCGGGGGAAAGATGTGGAAGAAGCTTTCCACATCCTGCAATTTACACCTAAAAAGGCCGCGCGCATTGTAGCGCGCACCTTGCAATCCGCGGTTGCAAATGCGGTCAACCGCGAAGAGGAATCCGCGGTTGAAGAAGCACTCTTTGTGAAAGAAGCATTTGTCGATGGTGGTATCGCGTTAAAGCGATTGCGTCCTCAGCCGCGTGGTGCTGCCGGAATGATTCGCAAGCGATATAGCCATATCACGCTGGTTGTTTCAGACGAGGAATAGGAGAGTCACTTTGGGCCAAAAAACGCATCCAATCGGAGTGAGGTTGGGGATTGTCAAAGACTGGCACTCCCGCTGGTTTGCCAATCGCGATTTTGCCAGCCTGCTTCAAGAAGACCTCATGCTCAGGCGATATATTACCAGCCGTCTGCAGCGGGCAAGCGTCGCACAAATAGACATTGAGCGTGCGCCCAAACGGGTGACAATCTCGATTCACACCGCTCGTCCTGGTATTGTAATTGGGCGGAAAGGCGCAGAGGTCGATAAATTGCGAGATGAGTTAAAGCACCTGACAGGCAAAGAAATTTATATCAACATCAATGAAATTAAGCGGCCAGAACTCAACGCTCAACTCGTCGCCGATAATATCTCCCGACAACTCGAGCAACGCGTCTCGTTTCGCCGTGCAATGAAAAAAGCTGTTGCTTCAGCGGTGCGCATGGGAGCTGAAGGGATTAAAGTGGTGTGTGGGGGGCGTCTCGGTGGAGCGGAAATGTCTCGCGTTGAAAAATCAGAGCCTGCAGGACGCGTTCCACTCCACACACTTCGCGCTGATATAGACTATGCCAGATCTACCGCTTATACAACCTCGGGTACTGTAGGGGTAAAAGTTTGGATCTGTCACGGAGAAAAAATGGGTCAAGACGCCCATCTGGCAACTTAAGTTGGGACAGGAGCGGCTATTATGTTAATGCCAAAACGGGTCAAATGGAGAAAACAGCAGAGGGGGCGTCGCAAAGGTATGGCCCATCGAGGGGCCAATATTTCTTTTGGCGAATACGGTTTGCAGGCTCTCGAACCGGGATGGATTACCAACAGGCAGATTGAAGCAGCCCGCGTGGCGATTTCCAAGGCTTTGGTGCGTGGTGGGAAAGTTTGGATTCGCGTTTTTCCAGATAAACCTCTTACAGTTAAGCCTGCAGAGACCCGTATGGGCAAAGGCAAAGGCAATCCCGAATACTGGGTAGCAGTCATTAAACCCGGGCGGATCATGTTTGAAATTGAGGGAGTACCACGCGAAAGCGCGCAACGCGCAATCAAATTGGCCAGCCGAAAATTGCCCATTAAAGTCCGTTTTGTAGAACGCGGGGGGCACGACGAATGAAACCGAGTGAAATCCGAGATCTAACTGCAAATGATGTAAGGGAAAGAATTGCCGAACAAGAAGATGAACTCGTGAATCTTCGCATTCAGTTGGCTACGCGCCAGCTCGATAATCCAATTGCGTTTCGAGATGCATGTAAGGACCTCGCTCGGCTAAAGACCGTGTTGCGCGAACACGAACTGGGTATTCGCGAACTTCCCAAGGCATAATTTTTAAGGAGAATCGCTGTATGGTGGAAACTCGCAGGCATCGCAAAACACGTGTAGGGCTGGTAGTCAGCGACAAATCTAATAAAACAATTGTCGTTGAGGTACGGCGGCAGGTGCCACACCCTCTTTATGGAAAAGTTATGCAAAGACGTTCAAAATTGGCGGCACACGATGAGAACAATGAGGCCAGAACTGGCGATGAGGTGATGGTTGTTGAAACGCGGCCTTTGAGCAAGACCAAACGCTGGCGGTTGGTGGAAATTACAAAAAAGGCGCAATAGGTGGAGAGAACATGGTCCAGGAATATTCAGTATTGAATTGTGCGGATAACACGGGTGCCCGAAAGGTGATGTGCTTCCGCATTTTGGGGGGCACCAAACGCAAGTATGGCAAACTCGGTGATACCATCGTAGTTTCCGTTAAAGATGCACAGCCAAACAGCGGTGTGAAGCGCGGTGATGTTGCACGTGCCGTAATCGTCCGCACAAGGAAAGAGACGCGAAGGGCAGATGGGTCCTATATTCGATTTGATGACAACGCCGCGGTTTTGATCAGTGAAGAAGGCGAACCCCGAGGGACCCGCATATTTGGACCTGTCGCCCGCGAGTTGCGCGAGAGACGGTTTATGCGCATTGTATCTTTGGCGCCCGAAGTGATATAAAAAAGAAAGGCAAGTGTGTTGAGATGAGGATTCGCAAGGGTGATCAAGTTGAGGTGATAAGCGGTGTTTATACCGGTCAACGAGGGCGTGTTTTGAATGTGTGGCCCAAGAAGGAACGCGTGTTGGTAGAAGGGATCAACAATGTCAAGCGCCATACGCGCCCCAATCCCAATAACCAACAAGGCGGGATCGTGGAAAAGGAAGCTCCCTTGCATGTGTCGAATCTCATGATTGTTGATTCACAAACCGATGAGCGGACCCGGATTCGCATTCAGCGCCTTGAAGACGGGGCGCGTGTGCGCATTGCAAAAAAAAGTGGTGAGCAAATTCCCGAAGTTGAATAACGAGGACGACATGGCAACGCGATTACAAGAATACTACGAAAATGAAGTTGTACCTGCGCTCATCCAGCGGTTTGGATATAAAAATCGCATGCAGGTGCCCAAATTGGAAAAGGTTGTCTTAAACATGGGCGTTGGTGAAGCCGTCCTCAATGCCAGGGTCATCGAAAATGCTGTTGAAGATTTGACCCGCATTGCAGGACAGCAGCCCTCAGTTCGCAGGGCCCGAAAAGCCGTTTCAAACTTTAAGCTGCGGCAGGGTGTACCCATTGGCTGTGCTGTCACCCTTCGCAGATCTCGCATGTACGAATTTCTCGATCGGTTTTTAAATTTTTCTGTACCGCGTATTCGCGACTTTCGCGGCCTTTCAATGCGCTCATTTGATGGCCGTGGCAACTATACGGTCGGTATTCAGGAACAAATTATTTTTCCCGAAATCGACTACGATCAAATTGACAAAATTCGCGGCCTTGATGTGACCCTGGTCACTACGGCCTCTACTGATGAAGAGGCTTTTGAACTGCTCAATGAAATGGGCATGCCATTTCAAAAACAAGATTGACAAATCAATACGGAGTTAGATCTGATATGGCTAAAAAATCTATGATTGCCAAAGCAAAGCGCAAACAGAAATTCGCAGTCCGCCGTTATAATCGGTGTCACAGGTGCGGCAGGCCACGCGGTTATTTGCGCAAATTTGGTATTTGCCGTATATGTTTTCGCGAGTTGGCCCTCGCCGGAGAGATTCCCGGCGTGACAAAGGCCAGTTGGTAATTGAGGGGGAAGCACATATGATGACGGATCCGATTGCCGATATGTTGACGCGTGTGCGAAATGCATGTCGCGCCGGACATCGCAAGGTGGATATTCCGAGTTCCAGGATGAAGCGCGAGATTGCCCGCATTTTAAAAGAAAGCGGTTTTGTGCACAATTATGCGTATATCGATGACAACCGGCAGGGTTATTTGCGCCTTTATCTCAAATACAGTTCCGATGAGGAAAGCGCGATTCAAGGATTGAAGCGCGAAAGTCGCCCCGGTTTGAGAAAATATGTGGGCAAAGGTGAAATTCCTCGAATACTCAATGGATTAGGTGTCGCTATTTTATCGACATCAAAAGGTATTTTGACAGATCGAACTGCGCGTCGAGAAGGTGTTGGCGGCGAAGTTCTTTGTAGTGTCTGGTAAAGGTCTGGAAGGAGTGCATTGTGTCGAGAATAGGTAAACAGCCGATTGTCGTTCCAGGAGGCGTCAATGTGCAAATTGGGGCCACAGAGGCAGAAATAAAAGGGCCTAAAGGGACTTTGCAGGTGCCTTTACACCCGCTCACGCAGGTCAATCAAGAGGGTGAATCTCTTTCTGTTTCGGTGCAAGATCCCGAAGACCGGCATCACAAATCTATTTGGGGTCTCACGCGTGCCTTATTGGCAAATGCTGTTCAAGGCGTTACGGCTGGTTTTGAGAAGCAACTGGTGGTTGTTGGGGTGGGATATCGCGCAGATATGAAAGGGAAGAATTTGGACATCAACGTGGGGTTCAGTCACGCTGTAACTGTTGAAGCCCCTCAGGGAATTGAATTTAGTGTCGATGCTCCACCCTCGGAGATCGAAAATTCCCAGGCACTGGTTAAGATTAGTGGAGCCGATAAAGAACTCGTGGGACGCACAGCGGCGAATATCCGAAGGATTCGGCCTCCTGAACCCTATAAGGGGAAAGGTATCCGCTACAATAACGAATACGTGCGGCGCAAGGCTGGCAAGGCCGCAGTAGCTTAAATTTTGAGGTTGTTCAATGGCAGACAAGCAAATTAAAAAGACAAAGATGCGCAAGCGCCGTCAAATGCGTATTAGAAAGAGACTTCTGGGAACGGCCGATCGCCCGCGTCTGACGATTTTTAGGAGTCTAAAACATATTCAGGCGCAATTGATTGATGATGTGAATGGATGTTCTCTAATGGGGATATCCTCAAATGCTCCGCAACTCAAAGACCAGTTACAAACTATCGAAGGCAAATGCGATAAGAGTCGCGAAGTGGGCAAAGTTTTGGCTGTAAGAGCGCAGGAAGCTGGAATTTCGCAGGTTGTTTTTGACCGCGCCGGCTATCTCTATCACGGTCGTGTCAAAGCATTGGCAGAAGGTGCACGCGAAGGCGGGTTGAAATTTTAATGTTAAGGAGTCGATTTTGAGCAGAATTGAAGCCACGGGTTTAGATCTGACGGAAATCGTCATCAACAACAGCATCAAACGGGTATCTCACGTTCGAAAAGGTGGACGGCGTTTTGCTTTTAATGCACTTTGTGTAATTGGTGATAAAAAAGGCGTTGTGGGCATTGGGATGGGGAAAGCGGGCGAAGTGTCCGAAGCCATTCGCAAAGCTGCCGACGATGCAAAAAAGAATCTGGTGCGCGTGCCAGTTGTTGACGGCACATTGCCCCACGAGATTATTGGAAGGTTTGGCGCTTCTCGCGTTTTGCTCAAACCCGCCGCGCCTGGCACGGGAATTATTGCAGGAGGCGGTGTGCGTGCGGTTTTGGAGTTGGCTGGTGTTCAAAATGTGTTGACAAAGTCATTGGGTTCTCAAAACCCTCAGAATGCTGTTAAAGCCGCGATGGAAGGATTAACGCGGTTGAAAGATGCGAGAATGTTTGCACTATTGCGCGGTGTAGAAGAATCCGAATTGGTTTCTGTACGGGGGCAGTGATGGGCGATAAAAAAATGCTGAGGATTACACAAATTCGCAGTTCAATTAAACGACAAAAAAAGCAACAACGAACACTGGATGCGTTGGGAATTCGCCGCATTCGGCATACTGTGGAACACGCTGACTCTCCTCAATTGCGCGGTATGTTGGCGGCTGTTGCACATCTGGTCCAGGTTGAAGAAAATTAAAACGCGGGATATGAGAATGAAACTTGGTAATCTCTCTCCGCCCCAAGGGGCAACTTCTAAAAAGAAACGTTTGGGCATTGGTCCTGGCTCCGGAACAGGCAAAACTGCGGGCAAAGGGCACAAAGGTCAGCGGGCGCGCTCGGGATCCAAGCGCAAAGCCTGGTTTGAAGGGGGGCAAATGCCCCTGCAGCAGCGCTTGCCGAAAGTTGGGTTTAACAATCCTTTTCGGGTGACCTATCAGATTGTAAACCTCGATGATTTGGCGAGCAAGGAACTATCGGGCGAGATTACGCCCGAAGTGCTCAAAACCGCGGGTTTGATTGCCTCTACAAAACGCCCTGTGAAAATTTTGGGGCGAGGCGAAATTTCTGCACCATTACAGATTCGGGTTCAGGCGATATCAGCTGCAGCAGCAAAAAAAATTCTTGCAGCTGGAGGACAAGTTGAGGCCAATATCGGTGGCGCGGCTAAAACCGGCTGAGCGCGGCTGAGAGGAGGCGGTGTTGCTCGAGAGCATCAAGAGCGTTTTTAAGATTCCGGAACTGCGAAATAAGGTATTATTTACGCTGGGTATTCTGGCGATTTATCGTCTGGGTGGGCAGATCCCCATACCGGGAATAGATCGGGTTGCCCTGGGTGAATTTTTTGCAGGCACCAGCCAAACGATCTTCGGTCTCTACGACATGTTTGTAGGTGGGGCGTTCACCCGTGCGACGGTATTTGCACTGGGTATTATGCCTTATATTAGTGCGTCCATTATTTTTCAATTGATGGGTGCTGTGGTGCCATCCCTGCAAAAGCTACAAAAAGAAGGGGAAGCAGGCCGGAAAAAAATCATTCAATATACGCGATATGGTACAGTTGCACTGGCAGCAGCACAGTCTTTGGGGGTGAGTTTTTTCCTGGAAAGCCTGCAGTCGCCAGATACTGGTCTTTCGGTTGTACTCTATCCCGGATGGGGCTTTCGGTTGTTGACTGTACTGACAATTACTGCCGGAACCGTGTTTATTATGTGGCTGGGAGAACAGATTGATGCACACGGCATTGGCAATGGGATGTCGCTACTCATTTTTATTGGCATTATTGCGGCATTGCCCTTTGTCGTGCGGCAGGAATATCGGGATTTTGTGACCAATGACAAACCAATTTTGATCGAAATAGCCGTTTTAGTTATTGTTGTTGCATTGACCGCCCTGGTGGTGCTCATCACACAAGGTACGCGTAAAATTCCGGTACAATACGCCAAACGCGTCGTTGGGCGCCGGGTATATGGTGGGCAAAGCACGCATATACCACTCAAAGTCAATACGTCTGGCGTGATGCCTATTATTTTTGCTCAAGCCATTATGTTTTTACCTGCGACAATGGCGGGATTTGCCCCTAATAATGAATTTATGCAAAATCTCGCGGCTGCTTTTACGCCGAGTATGTCCTGGGTGTCATTGCCCTACTGGTCGATTTACTCCTTGCTGGTTATTTTCTTTGCTTATTTTTATACCGCCATTGTGTTTAATCCGATTGATCTGGCTGATAATATGAAACGGCAAGGCGGATTTATTCCCGGCGTCAGGCCGGGCAAACGCACGTCAGATTTTATTGATCGGGTACTTACGCGGATCAACATGCCAGGTGCGATTTTCTTAGCTGCAATAGCCGTTGGCCCATACTTTATTATTAATTCTATGGGGGTGCATCCTGGCCTTGAACAAGTATTTGGCGGCACGGGTTTGTTGATTATGGTCGGTGTGGCACTCGACACTTTACAGCAGGTTGAATCGCATTTGCTGATGCGTCACTACGATGGATTTATGAAAAAAGGTCGCATTCGAGGGCGCCGAGCCTGATTTACTCAAAATGCTGGAGATTTATTTATGAAAGTCCAATCATCTGTTCGCCGTCGTTGCAATCACTGCAAGATCGTTCGCCGACGCGGTGTCGTGCGCGTGATTTGCAAAGTCAACCCGCGACACAAACAGCGACAGGGATAACCTCATAGGAGACGCAATCACATGGCCCGAATTGCAGGTGTAGATATTCCCAGAGAAAAGCGCGTGGAAGTTGCGTTGACATATATTTTGGGCATTGGTTTGAGCACGTCACAAAGAATTTTGACACAGACGCAAATTTCGCGTGATACGCGCGTAGATGCTTTGACTGATGAGGAAGTCACCAAATTGCGTTCAGTTGTTGAAGGCGAATACAAGGTTGAAGGAAACCTGCGAAGCGAAGTTGCAATGAATATCAAGCGATTGATGGATATTGGATGCTATCGCGGTTTGCGATGGCGTCGCGGTTTGCCGGTGAGAGGTCAGCGGACGCGTACCAATGCCAGGACGCGCAAGGGAAAAAAACCTGGTATTGGCAGTCGAAGGCGAAGCGCATAACCAAACGCGGCACGACAATCAAAGGAGGAGTCGTTTGGCAGTGAGAAGAGGAAGACGACGAAACAGACGCGTCGAAGCCCATGGCGTCGCACATGTCAATGCCAGTTTTAACAATACTATTGTCACCCTGAGTGACCGTGAAGGCAGAGTTATTTCCTGGTCATCAACTGGGAAAGTCGGGTTTAAAGGATCGAGAAAAAGCACGCCCTATGCTGCTCAGCTGGCCGCTACGGATGCGGCGAGAGAAGCGATGGCAATGGGTTTGCGCCGGGTGGAAGTCTGGGTCAAAGGACCTGGCGTGGGACGAGAAGCCGCTGTGCGATCGCTGCAGGGGGCTGGATTGGAAATTTCAGCGATCAAAGATGTTACCCCAATTCCGCACAATGGTTGCCGCCCTCCTAAGCGCCGTCGCGTTTAACACAGAAAACAGGGAGATATTGAATGGCGAGATACACTGGCCCAAATTGTAAATTATGTCGCCGAGAAGGCATGAAATTGTTTCTCAAAGGTGCGCGATGTCAAATGGACAAATGTTCATTTGATCGACGCAGTTATGCGCCCGGCATGCATGGACAAAACATGCGTCGAAAGCCATCGGAATACGCACTTCAGCTCCGCGAAAAACAAAAAACAAAGCGTATCTACGGCGTGTTGGAAAATCAGTTTCGCACGTATTATTCAAAAGCCGCTCGCAGAAAGGGCGTGACGGGTGAATTGCTTTTGCAGATGCTCGAATGTCGTCTGGACAACCTGATATATCGTTTGGGTTTTGCGCCGTCTCGAAAATCAGCGCGGCAACTCGTGCGGCATCGCCATATTGCTGTCAATGGGCGAACCGTGGATATTCCTTCATTCCAGGTTTCGCCGGGAGATACTGTTCAGGTACGAGAAAAAAGTCGCCAATTGCAACTCATTCACGATGCACTCAAGCGCACAGGCGATGCAGCTCAATCGCCCTGGATTTTGGTAGATAAAGTGAATTTGAGTGGTACGCTTGTAGAATATCCAAAGCGTGATGATATACCGACGCCTGTTGAAGAGCAACTCATTGTTGAGCTTTACTCTAAGTAATGGACGCGCACCAGGAGCTTTTGTTTATGGACGCAAAAAATTTTCAAATGCCTCGATTTGTACAGATCGATGAAGAAAGCCTGAGTGACAATTACGGCCTGTTTAGTGTTCAGCCTCTCGAGCGTGGGTTTGGTGCTACGATTGGAAATGCTTTGCGCCGTGTATTGCTTTCCTCCATTGAGGGGGCGGCAATTAAGGCCGTGAAAATTGAAGGAATTCAGCACGAGTTTACCGTGGTCGAGGGCGTTGAGGAAGATGTGACGGAAATCGTTCTAAATCTTAAGGAAATTTGTCTGCGCGTACATACAGATGCAGACAAATTGCTATATGTAAAAAAAGAAGGGCCGGGTGAACTCAAGGCCGGCGATTTGCAAGTCGATGCTGATGTCGAAGTGATGAATCCCGATTTGCATATTGCAACACTCGACAAAGACGGTGTGCTCGAAATGGAAATCACCGTTGGAAAAGGTCGGGGTTATGTACTGGCAGAAGCAAACAAGCAGGTAGAGCAGCCCATGGGGACTATTGTGATGGATGCTGCTTTTTCGCCAATCCGCAAAGTGCATTATGAAATCGATAATGCGCGAGTGGGACAGCAGACCGACTATGATAAACTTTCATTAGCTGTTTGGACAAACAGCGTTGTGCGCCCCGATGATGCGGTGGCTCATGCTGCGAGAATATTGAAAGATCATCTCGAATTGTTTATCAACTTTGAAGAAGAGCCAGAAGAAGAATTAGAGGAAGTGGTCGATGAAGAAACGCGCCGCATTGCAGGACTGCTCAAGATGCCTGTAGATGAGTTGGAATTGTCGGTGCGGTCGGCCAATTGCCTAAAAGCAGCCAATATTATAACACTTGAAGACCTCGTCCAAAAAACGGAAAATGAAATGCTCAAATTCCGAAATTTTGGTCGCAAATCACTCAATGAATTGACAGCTATTCTCGAAAATCTGGGCATCGCATTTGGCATTGATGTAGGCAAATATCAAGAAGTCGCTTCCAAATCTGAGCACGTCTCGATTTTGGACGACGAATTTTAACGAGGAAACCAATGAGGCACGGGAAAAGGGGCAGAAAGCTGGGTCGCACAGCGAGCCATAGAAAAGCCATGATCAACAATATGGCCACATCTCTGTTTGACAACGGCAAGGTGCGTACTACACTGCCAAAGGCGAAAGAATTGCGCGGCGTCGCCGAACGATTGATTTCTTTTGCCAAGCGTGGCGACTTGCATGCGCGGCGTCAAGTCTTGCGACGGATTCAGAATAAGGTGGTGCTCACAAAGTTATTTGAAGAAATTGGACCTTCATTTGCCGACCGAAGTGGCGGATATACGCGCATTTTCAAGCTCGGTCCCAGACGAGGTGACAGCAGCGAATTGTGTTTGATTGAGCTGGTGTCCGATGGCGCAATATCCGAAACCGATGATGTGGAAACCGAGTCTGATACTTCGGGTGAAGAAGATGAAGTTGTAGAGGAAAACAAAAAAGACGCTTGACTTTTTCTGTATTTTAAAAGGGCAAATCGACAGATGTCGATTTGCCCTTTTTTTGTTTATATAAAAAATTTAGTCTCTTGATATATCGAGAATCTCATAAGTGAGTATGCCGACGGGCACTTGTACATCGACGACCTCGCCAACGCCTTTGCCTAAAAGGGCTTTGCCAATTGGAGATGCTGTCGATATTTTTTTCTGGTCAAAATCGGCTTCATCTACGGTGACCAGCGTGTACTGCATTTTTTTGCCATTTTTTTTATCTTGTAATTTAACCGTCGCACCCAAATAGGCTTTATCTTTGGGAATTTGGCTTTCGTCGATAATTTCCGAGTTCGTGAGTTTTTCTTGCAATTCAGCAATTTTCTTTTCGAGAAATGCCTGTCGCTCTTTGGCTGCGTGGTATTCGGCGTTTTCGCTCAGGTCGCCAAACTCGCGCGCCTTTCTGATTGCCTCAATGACATGTGGTCGCTCTTTGGTTTGCAGACGGATCAACTCAGTTCGAATTTTCTCATATCCGCTTTTGGTCAAGTAAACGCGGTCCATAATAATATCCCATGAAATGAAAAATCTATCTCGGAAGCCGATATTGGGTTTCGAGATAGACTTTTTTACATACAGCATTAACATGTAAAGAGTTGTGTATCGTCTATATGTGCAAAGAATAAGACCTTTATGGCGAGATGTCAAGCTGAAAACAAATGCGAGGCATAATTGCGTTCTAAAAATAGTACAGTCTCTGCTTGCACAATGTGTATATTTTATTGTGCGATAATTTTTTTCAGTTTTTTAGAGGAGCAGGTATGATGGACGCTGTTTTGGTGACGGGTGGGGCGGGCTATGTTGGCAGTCACACGGTTCGGCGTCTGTTGGAAGACCATCGCCGGGTTGTGGTACTGGATGACCTGTCAACTGGGCACCGGGAAGTTGTCACTTTGTTTGAGCGGGTGTATGGGCCAGAGCAATTCTGTTTCGAGCATGTCAATTTGCTCGATCGCAGTGCTCTGGCTTCTGTTTTTGAGGGGCACGATTTTTGCGGTATTATCGATTTTGCCGCCCGGACGCTGGTGGGAGAGTCCCAGGATGAGCCATACAGGTATTTTGAGAATAATGTGATTGCTTTTCAGAATTTATTGGATGTGGGCAAGGGATTGCCCATTGTGAAATCATCTACGGCGGCGACTTATGGCGAACCTCGCGCAGAACATATTCCGTTAAAGGAAAATTATCAGCGGGCCTGGATCGCGGATGGCGGCTTTGAGAACAGCCAATTGATGCCCGCTGCGGTAAATTTTGAGATGCTTTTGGGATGGTATGACAAACACATCGTTTTCAAATTATGCGAAGAAGATATTGCCCTGCTAAAAATTCCCACGAATGTTTATGGTATTACGAAAATGATGGATGAATGTATGTTGCGATATGCCGAGCAAGAGACTGGTGGGCGATATGTTTGTCTCCGCTATTTTAATGCCGCAGGTGCCGATTCCTCGCGGTTGATCGGCGAAGATCACGATCCCGAGACGCATTTGATCCCTATTGTTTTGCAAGTGGCTTTGGGGCAGCGCGAGAGGATGACCGTTTTTGGCGATGATTATGCAACCTGCGATGGCACGGCTGTGCGAGATTATATTTCTGTGGTGGAATTGGCCGATGCACATATTAAGAGTTTGGATATGTTGTTGGCAGGGGGGCGGTCAGCGACGTACAATCTCGGTAAGGGACAGGGCGTGAGTGTTCGGGAGATTTTGGAAGCCGCGCGCGAAGTGACCGGTCATGCGATTCCCGAAACGATTGGACCGCGGCGAAGTGGCGATCCCGCAACGCTTATCGCCGATGCGAGTCGCATTCAGCGCGATATGGGATGGGCTGCGAGGGAAACGCTACACGAGACGCTGGAATCCGCCTATCACTGGCATCGGCTTCATCCTCACGGATATCGGATTGTACAGGAGGAAAGATTCAATCCTTTTTGGAATCGGTGGGTCAATATCGCCGCCCATCGCGCAGACAGACCCTGGCGCGGAGAAACGCAACTTATGGAGGGTTCAGATGATATGGCTTATGATCCCGAATGCTATCTTTGTCCCGGGAATACGCGTGCGACGGGCGATGTGAATCCCAATTATAAGGATGTGTGGGCATTTGAGAATGATTTTCCCACGCTGGTATGGGATGCCTATCAAACGCAGGCGCAATTGGGACCATATCTTTCGCGCACATCTCGGGGTGTCTGCGAGGTTGTGGTCTATGCGCCGAATCACGCACAGCGTTTGTCAACGCTGTCTTTGGACGCGTTCGTGCAGGTGGTTGACGCTTGGGCGGAGATTTACGGGCGCTTGGGGGAGGTGTCTGAGATTGTGTATCCGCTGATTTTTGAGAACCGGGGCACGGTGATGGGCAATTCACAACCGCATCCACACGGACAGGTGTATGCGTATTGCGAGATTCCCGATTTGATGGTGAAACCGCAATTGGTTACGTTTGAATCCTATCGCGAGAAAACAGGGCGCTGTTTTGTGTGCGATGCCAATCGCGTGGAAGCCGGGGATGGACGGCGGGTGATTGTTGATCGCTCTCATGTCATGGCTTATGTTCCGTTTGCCGCGCAATTTCCCTACGATGTGATCATTGTGCCGAAGGCACACGCTGCGAGTTTGCTGGATTTGGATGGGGAAGAACGGTGCGATCTGGCTGCGGGTTTGCGCGATGTTCTCTGCGGCTTAGACGGGTTATTTGCCGCGCCGTATCACTATACTCTGGCATTGATGCAAGCACCAACAGATGGCGTAGATCGCGGTTATCACATGCAAATTCACATTACGTCGCTTTTGCGGGGACCTGGTTTGCGAAAACATGTGGTGGGAGCAGATATTTTTGGCAATCTCATCAATCCCTCAGATCCGGATATGACGGCGGAGGAGATCCGATGGGCGATGCGGAAAGTCGAGAAGGGGTAATTGCAATGTTGCATCCTATTATCACACAGGCGCGAGACGCTTTTACGTCGGTTTTTGAGGGGCAGGCGGATGTCACCGTGCAGGCGCCGGGGCGCGTCAATTTGATTGGAGAACACACGGATTACAATGAGGGCTTTGTGTTTCCCGCGGCGATTGACCGCTGGGCGGTTGTTGCTGCGCGGTCGAGGGTTGATTCGCGGGTGCGGATTTACTCGGCGATGCACGAAGAGGTGGCTGAGTTCCGGGTCGATGATGTGTTGGAGGCACAGGGCAATTGGGCAGATTATCCAAAGGGGGTGGTGCGCGAGTTTCAAAAACTCGGGTATTCACTGTGTGGTTTTGATGCGGCGATTGTGGGCAATGTGCCTATGGGGGCGGGGTTGAGCAGTTCGGCTGCTGTTGAGATGGCGGTGGGCAAGGGGTTGGTTGTGTTAAACCGCATTGAGATAAATGGACCTGATCTGGCGCTTTTGGGACAGCGTGCAGAGAATCATTTTGTGGGTGTTAATTGCGGGATCATGGATCAGTTTATCTCGGCAAATGGCAGGGCAGGTCACGCGCTATTTCTCGATTGCCGCGATCTTTCGTTTGAGCTTGTGCCACTTTTTGGCGATGGTGTGCAGATTGTGATTTGTAACTCGGGCGTGACGCGTGGGCTAACGGATTCGGCATATAATGATCGGCGGTCTGCCTGTGAAAGTGGGGTTTCGCTTCTCGCGGGGGCGATGGGAGCAGATATACGGGCACTGCGCGATGTGTCGATGGAGATGCTGGATGTTTACGGTGGCGCGCTATCGGATACTGTTCTGAAGCGGTGCCGCCATGTGATAACGGAAAATGAACGCACGCAGCGGGCGGTCGCATTGC
>JAGWBW010000337.1:2073-3577 GCA_021295695.1 Candidatus Latescibacterota bacterium | reverse complement strand
TCCATGAAGTGGGCGAGTTTATCGAAGATGTGATGTTTATGAAAGAGGGCGAGATCGCACTTTCCGGCAATGCAGATGCTCTGAGAGAGGAACGCGGTGAATCGCTTTCAGAGATGTTTGAGATGGTGGCGATGTAGGGGATCTCTATCTCAGCCCAATGTAGGGGACGGTGCCCGCCCGTCATCGCGGCATGTTTTTGAGCCGCGATCCAGCCTACCGCGATTTTAATTTTAAAGGAATATGCCATGAAACAATTTTTTGCATTATATGTGAAAGAGCTCAAAGCAAATAAAATCCTTTTTCTATTCGTGCTACTTTTGATTGTGGGGTTGAATGTCTATGGGCTTATCCAAATAGAGAAAGTTTCGCAAGAACATTTTTCGTCCAACAGATTCCCAGTGGCCATTATTTGGACTATTCTATCTGCTTTTAGCCTCGCTCTCAGTCCGCCATTTTTGCTGGCGCATGCGTTTAATGCCGAGTGGAAATCAGAAACGCATTATCAGATGTTTGCACTGCCAGTACCACAATACACAGTGAACTTGGCAAAGATCGCTGTGGTCGCGAGTATGGGCTTTGTGGGGGGCGGGATTGTTATTAGCACCTTTTATTTATCGATGATACAGATCGCTAACCTGCTAAGCGGCCCAAAGCTTGTGCCATTTGAAGGAAAAGAGGTTATTTCATTTTTTGATTTTGGTTTTTTATTTGGCTTGATGCTTGTGGCTTATATGGTTTTCAGCCTCGGCCTTGTGACAGGGATGGAGGGAATAAAGTTTTCGGTTAAGCGATATCGGGGACTGACTGCGGTTGTTTTTTTTGCACTTGCCGTGTTTTTATACATCCGATTTTTTCAGCAAGGGAAGGTAGCGTTAGACTTTTTAGGTCACATTTCAGTGACTCTTTCCGGACAAATAGAGTTGGCACCTTTTGTCTATACCATTCTGATGGGCGTCATCTTTATGATCATTGGGCTTGTTGTGTATGAAAAACGCGCGGAAATATGAAAGGACCTGCCATCATGTTTAAAAATTACCTTGTCATCGCGATGAGAAATTTAATGAGGTATCAACTGTATTCGGCCATAAATATTACAGGGCTTGCTATTGGCTTGGCAGGATGCATCTTGATTTCCCTATTCATCAAAGATGAGTTGAATTACGACCGCTTCCATGAACAGGCGGATCAAATCTACCGCGTTATATGGCATGGCAAAGTTGGGAGTAACGAATGGAAAACGGCCCTCGGTCCTGTTCCAGTGGCCGAAGCACTCTCAAATTTTCCAGAAGTAGCGTTCAATACGCGTTTCAGGCTTGAAAGCAAGACAATACGCAGGGGATCGGAATATGTAAAAGAAAAACGATTTTTCTATGTAGAGAGATCCTTTTTCGATGTATTTTCAGTTTCTTTTGTTTTTGGAACGCCTGAAACCGCGCTGGAAGATCTCAATTCTGTAGTATTAACGGAAGAGAGTGCGCAACGCTACTTTCCCAACCAAAATCCT
>JAGWBW010000337.1:0-2064 GCA_021295695.1 Candidatus Latescibacterota bacterium | reverse complement strand
ATTACGGGCGTGGTAAAAGGATTTCCACGTCAATCCCATTTTCACTTTGACTTTTTGGCCTCTTTAAGATCTCTGCGTATCGTGAAAGAACGTCAGAATAGATGGGGTGCCGCAACGGTATATACTTATTTGATCTTAAAAAAAGGAAGCCACATTTCCCAACTGGAATCAAAGCTACAGAAATATGTAGATGGCCTTGGCCTGGAAGAGAAATCCTCTTTTCCCTTACAACGGCTTACAGACATACATCTAAGGTCTCGTGTGGAATGGGAACTCGCACCAAATGGCAACATTACATACGTTTATGGCTTTTCGATTATTGGCATTATTATCTTAGCTTTAGCGTGTATTAACTTCTTGAATCTTTCAACTGCGAGTGGTTCTGTCCGAGCAAGGGAAGTTGGTATGCGAAAAGTTTTAGGATCTCACCGTTCACAACTCGTCGGTCAGTTTCTATTTGAATCCTTTTTGTATATGGCTATAGCAATTGTGTTGGCTTTCATTTTATGTCACCTGGGGTTGCCTATCCTAAATGACATTACCTCCAAACAATTAACAACGACAAGCCTTTACTCTCCATTTGTGGTCATGACGTTGGGTAGCTTGTTGGTTGTAGTAACAATTTTAGCCGGTCTATATCCAGCTTTCTACCTATCGTCATTATGGCCAGATCAACTTTTTAAAGGGCGCGTTGTAAGTCTTGTAAACCGTTCTGGCAGGCAATGGTTGCGTAGTGCGTTGGTAGGAGTACAGTTCTGTATTTCAATAAGTCTTCTCGTTGGCACCTTTATTGTTCATGACCAAATTTACTATGTACAGACCAAATCGTTGGGCTTTCATAAGGAGTACGTAATTGTCTTACATGGTGCAAGAGATCTTGGTATGAAAGCTCTTAATGTAAGAAATCAATTGAGAAAAATTCCACAGGTTATGGCGGCTTCGCTTACTCATGCTCTCCCTGGGCATACATTTAGTAGTGTCATAGTATATCCTGAACAGCCTGCAAATTATCCAGAAACATCGCTTCCCTTCACAATGGTTGATGAGGATTTTGTAAAGACGTTAGGGGTTAAAGTTTTAGAGGGGCGGAATTTTTCTCTTAATGAATTCCCTACAGATGCCTCCGCTATCCTGCTTAACCAAGCAGCAGTTAAGACGCTTGGGTGGCAGGAAGGCGCTCTTGGGAAGCAAGTTAAAATAGGAGGTGGTAGAGGTATCACAGGCCAAGTCATCGGTGTTGTAGAGGATTTTCATTTTGAATCTTTGCACCATGAGATCCGACCGTTGATGTTGCCGTTTATCCAGTGGCGGCCTGCTTTTATTATTCTTCGAGTGAAGCCGGATAACATTGCCGATGCTCTTTCTGCCATCCGTCAAGTGTGGAATAAAGTTGTACCAAATCAATTCTTCGAATATTCTTTTCTTGATCAAGATTATCAAAACCTTTACAACAGTGAACAGCGCATTGCTGTGATATTTAAAATCTTTGTCATACTTGCCATATTCATTGCCTGTATAGGGTTGTTCGGGCTATTGGCCTTCATCGCCGAAACGCGCACCAAAGAAATTGGCATTCGAAAGGTATTGGGAGCAACTACATCCAGTATCGTGTTGCTGCTTGCCAAAGACGTTATTCAACCGATATCGATTGCCTTTTTGGCGGCGATTCCCATTTCATATTATTTTTCCGACCTGTGGTTGACAGGTTTCACATATCATATTGAAATTGGCTATTGGACATTTATGCTTGGTGGCTGTCTGGTGTTTTTGATCGCACTGATAACTGTAAGCTGGCAGACTGTTAAGATCGCCAAGACGAATCCTGCGGATATTTTGCGATTGGAATAAACGGCCGACAATGTCTTGGTGTGTACAGCATACCTGTAATCAGGTGTGGGCAGGTTGTGACACCATCTTATGAAACTGATGAAGAAATTGGCAAGTTGATTTTAAAAAGGTAAGCTGCTTACGAAAGGAGTTGCAAAGTGATCAAAACCGTCAATCTCCAGAAAGTCTATACCACAGAAGAAGTGGAAACAACCGCCCTGAACAGTGTCAACATAG
>JAGWBW010000336.1 GCA_021295695.1 Candidatus Latescibacterota bacterium | reverse complement strand
ATATAGGTGCAAATCAGGGGCTATTAATAACTCAAAAAGGATATTCGGACGCAGCAATCAAGCGCGCCCATTATGGACCGGATAAGATCGAGCTCGATGTGTTAAACTTCGAAGATTTACAAAATCATCAAGGCTTGTTAGCTATCCCTTACTCAGGCAATAATTCCATATTACTACCAGCCCCCTTTGGTTGGATAATCGATAACAAAAGACGACCAATGCTCCTCGCTTGTCTTTACCAACGAGGCTTGGATTTAAAAAAAGCTCAAGAAAATTTAGAATGGATGTATCTAAATTTTTGGCATAAAGACGAAAAAGCTTCATCTATCGTCGAACTCGTTGAAATGCAAAATAAAGGCATGGAAGCCCGGTACACAAATTTATGTATAAACGAACGGCGTTCACCTAAAAGAACCGATAATAGAAATACATATATTAGAGTAGTGACTTCGGATCAGTTACCTTGGCAAGAAATCACGGGATATATCGACTGTGACGAATTTATAGTATTTTTTGTACTGTGTACAAAAAAAGAGTTGGAAAGCAGAAATTTGCGAAAACTCGCATACATTCTTAAATATGCAAAACCAGCAAGAATTGCTTTCGAAAATACAATGGTCCAGTCCAGCGACAGATAACGATTGGGAAGCCGTGAAACGAGGTAGAGATGCAGCCATAGCAAGATGGATCAACGACCAAATGATTTGTCCTGAATTCGTTACTAAAGACACCTAAACATCTCTTTCATAATGGTTTTATCTGTACCCATCTGCGTCCATCTGCGGATAACACTTGACTTTACATTTTACTCAATACTATGAACAAACAAACATTCACCAGACCCCAGGCTGCGGAGTTGGCGCAGCGGCTAAAAGAACCCCGGCGATTCATTCAAGTCGTATCGGGCGCGAGACAAGTCGGCAAAACAACCCTTGCATTGCAAGTGGCAGATCAGGAGGATATGATGAGGAATTTTAGAATTATCGTTGAAAGATATTCCGATGGCTATGTGGGATATCCGCTCGGATTGAAGGGGGTTGTCGTTGGGCAGGGAGATACTTATGAAGAGGCATTGGCAGATGTAAAATCTGCTATTCGGTTTCATATTGAGACGTTTGGTCAAGAGGCGTTTGATGAAGATCCGCCGGTTCTGGAAGCTTTTATGATTAATGCAGAAATGGCGGTATAGATGGCGAAGTTTCCTGTGGACGCACCCAGACGAAGGGTGATTCGCGCTTTCGAGTCTTTAGGATTCAAACGTGTACGCGAAGCAGAACATATTGCCATGCTTAAGGAAAATGCGGATGGTTCAAGAACTCCTTTGACGATGCCCAATCATCCGCGACTAAAGTCATCAACGTTGCGAACGATTTGCACGCAATCAAAAATTTCTCGCGATGATTTTTTGCGTGCCTATCAAGATGCTTGAAATCATTTGGAGGTTTATTCAGGGCGTCTTGGATCGTTTGGAATATTACCTAACCATCTACGTGATGTGCGACTTCAAAACCGCCACATGGTAATACCGATAAACAGATATAAGAAAGTCAAAACCACTGGATTACTGGCGTTGTGCCTTCGGCGTGGCGGCTAACATCCTGCCGCAATGACGGCTCTAAAATCCTTGTTTTTCTGACTGCTGAGCACTGATTGCTTGTTTTCTTCACCATTATTCTTAAAGTCACACCTGACATCCAACCATCTATTTCATAAGGGTTTTATCTGCGTCCATCTGCGTCATCTGCGGACCCTTCTGCGGATAAAACAGGAACAAAGCAATGCCTACCTTCCCATTCAGCGAAAAACACCTCTCCCAGATACCTGCCCTGCAACAGCTAATTAACATGGGCTACCGGTATCTGTCCCCCGACCAGGCGATGGTAGAACGCGGCGGGCGCGCCTCCAATGTGCTGCTGGAAAACATCTTGCGCGATCAGCTTAAAAAAATAAACCGCATTCACTACAAAGGCGATCTGTATCTGTTTAGCGAAGAGAATATTCAATCCGCCATTCAGAAAATCAAAAATATCCAATACGATGGCTTGCAAAAAACAAATGAAGTGATATAC
>JAGWBW010000073.1:19903-31301 GCA_021295695.1 Candidatus Latescibacterota bacterium | reverse complement strand
GTTCTGACCTGGACGGATTTTGAGTTTCAGACTGATCTCAATGATCGCGATTTCACGCAAACTGGGCTGAAACGGGTGCGTTGATGCTACGCCGTACTGCTCTTCATATTTTAATTTTCGGCGCTGTCTGGATTTTGTCTCTGGTCTTTGCCATTAGCGCATGTGCCGAAATTGGGATTGACCGCGATTTTTCCGGGCGCGTGAATATCGAAAGCCGATGGTTTCCCCAAGCCGGTGCTTTTTCCGGTCAAGGTTCGCATGCCATCGGTTTTTTTGTGGAACCCAAACTCTATCTTGCAGACGCCAGGGGGCGAAGTTTCACGCTATCGTCGTTCTTTCGCTACGACAACGCGGACTCACGCCGCACCCATGTGGATCTGCGCGAAGCCTATTTTTTGCTATTCGGGGAGATCGGCGATGGCGAATGGGAGTTGCGCGTGGGTATTGACCAGGTTTTTTGGGGCGTTACGGAATCGCAACATCTGGTCGATATTATCAATCAGATCGATCTGGTTGAACATCCCAATGGAGAGACAAAGCTGGGGCAACCGATGGTCAATATCACCTATTCCAGCGATTGGGGGATAGTGGAATTTTTTGTTTTGCCGTATCACCGGGCGCGCACCTTTCCTGGCTCATCTGGCCGCTTGCGTCTCCCGCTTGTGGTGGAAGATGAGCAGGTTGAGTATGAGAGCGAGGCGCATCTGGATTTCGCAGCGCGGTACAGTCAGAGTTTTGGGGTTGTCGATGTTGGTCTGAGTGTGTTCAACGGCACCAGCCGGGAGCCTTTTCTTTTTCCAGGTATGGATAGTAGCGGCGTGCCGGTCTTGTTTCAGCACTACGGTCAGATCCGCCAGTTTGGGCTGGATGCCCAACTCACTGTTGGCTCATGGTTGTTCAAGCTCGAGGCCATTCAGCGCGCTGGTGCTCGCAATCTGCTCGGGATGGAAGAAGATTATGTGGCTTCCGTTTTTGGTGGCGAGTACACGTTTTATTCCGTGTTTGACTCGGCTGTTGATCTCAGCCTGCTCGGTGAATGGAATTATGATGGGCGGGAGCGCAATGCGACCCCAAGTCGCTCGCCCAATACGCTCGAGAACGATTTCTTTTTTGCCACGCGCCTTGCGTTCAACGATGTTCAGAGCACTGAGATTGTCGCCAGTGTTCTGGGAGATGCGGGCCGTTCTACACGCGCATTATTTGTTGAGTTGGACCGGCGTATCTCTGACCAGTTGTCTCTGAATATAGAGGTGATCCATCTTCTCAGTATTGACCAGGCGGATATCCACTATGATACGCGACGCGATAGTTTCATTGATCTGAGACTGATTTATAATTTTTAGTTATTGCTCTGTTTTCGAATAAATAAAAGCAAACCCCCGTCCGGAATGTCCCGGCGGGGGTTGTTTGGTTGTATGAAGGGGCGATCACGTTACGACAGGTTCCATACCGGGTTCGCCCGCGTGATAGGATGCCAGACACCAGGGGTCGCGGGTTTCTTTGCGGAAGGTGCGAACTTTTTGTCGCATGGCTTCGGCGATGCCCCGAACCGCGGGATCGTCGATGATGTTGGTGGATTCCATGGGATCGTTTTCGATATCGAAAAGGGCTTCGGCATCCTGGTGTAGAAATTTTTCCGTGCGGCGTTTACCCATTTCCAAATTTTCTCTGCGGATGGCCTGCCAGGTGGGCGATGCCCACAGGTCACTGGGCAAAGGGGTGGTGATTTCGGGATAGAGATTGCGCACGTATTTGTATTTGCGTCCGCGCAGAACGCGGTAGGGATAGTAATTGGTGACTTCGTGGAAGGTGTGAGAAAAGAAGGTTTCGTCAAATCCCTCGGGATGTGCTTCGTCGAGGATGGGGACGAGAGATTTTTCGGGCAAGCCTTCGGGGGGATCAACGCCGCACCATTCAAAGACGGTGGGGGCAATGTTGTTCCAGTTGACGAGGGCGTCGCTGACAACGGCTTCGGCATTTGGGCGCGCAATGATGAGTGGGCAGTGGTGGCCCGTGTCAAAAGAAGAGGCTTTGCCGCCGGGAAAGGGCATGCCGTGGTCGCTCATGACGATGATCATGGTATCGTCGGCCCGACCAGCGTCTTGGAGTGCCTGCACGGCCATGCCTATGCCGGTGTCGAGGCGAGAGACGGATTGGTAGTAATCGACAAATTCTTGTCGCACGTCTGGATGTTCGGGCAAAAAGTCGGGGACGATGACTTCGGCTGGGGAATACGTGACCTCGGGAACGCCGGGATAGGTTTGTTTGTTGCCGAAGTCACGGTGGGGATCGGAATAACCGACGTGTAGATAGAATGGCTGATCGCTATCAATGGTTTCAAAGAATTTTGCGATGTTGTCTGCAATACCGCGTACATTGCGTCCCCCACCGACTTCGTAGTTCCAGGGATAGACAGATTCGGGTTGTACGTGGAGTTTGCCAACAACGCCGGTGGTGAATCCGGCGGATTGCAGGGTTTTGGGTATTGACGGCATGTTGAGTTGCGTGTGGAAGTTGTGGATGCTGTGCGAGTGGCCGTATTGTCCATGCGTGTGGCTGTAGTGCCCGGTGAGCAGGTTGGCGCGGCTGGCTGCACACGATGGGGTGGTGCAAAAGGCATGCTTAAATAAGGTGCCCCGCGCGGCAAGTGCATCTACGCTGGGCATTTTGATGACGTCGTTGCCATAACATCCGGCAATGGGACTCCAGTCGTCGGCAATGAGTAAGAGGACGTTGCGATAGGACATAGGATCTCCTTTTAATTTCTTATTGAACTGTTGTCTCGTGTTCGCTCGTCGGCAATGTGTTCGAGCATTTGATGTACGCGGTCGGCTTGTGTGGATGCTACATTTGTCGTTTCATAAGGATCGGAGCCGATGTGAAAGAGTCCGGTTTCTTCGGGGGTTTGGCCTTCTTCGTAGATCAATTTCCAATTGCCTGTTCGCAGGCCAAAGGACGATCCTCTAAAGTTCCAGAAGATAGACCGTTCTTCGGGTATAGCTATGTCGCCTGTGACCAGGGGCCAGATGTCCTGACCATCCCATTGGGGATCGCTGTTGGGCGTGTACCCGATGAGATTGGTCAGGGTTGGCATCCAATCGGTTATGTGCAGGGGGTGAAAGCATTTGCCGGGTTGCAGATGAAAAGGCCAATTGATCAGGGATGGCGTGCGGATACCGCCTTCGTAAAGTTGAGATTTTTGACCTCGCAGGGGCAAATTGCAGCCCAGGCGCGGCATTTCTTCGTGGCGCCCCGGGTATTTGTCCGTGTCGTGAAGTGGGCCAGCAGGGATGGCGCCGTTGTCCGATGAGAAGATGATGATGGTGTTTTCGCGCTGGCACGTGCTGGCAAGGGCTTCGACAAGTTGGCCGATGGCGTGATCCATCTGGCTGGCGTAGGCGGCATAGGTTTTGAATGAGCGGTCTTTGTTGTCGTCGGGATCGTAGCGCCGGTCTGAATAGCGGTCTATCCAGTGTTGCGGAGCTTTGATGGGGGTGTGAACAGCGGTAAAAGGGACATAGCAAAACCAGGGATTTGTTTGCGCTTCGATCCACTGGGTGGCTTCACGAGCGATGAGGTCGGTGACGTGGCCGCGCTCTTCGACGAGTTCGCCATTGCGGTGCCAGGTGACGCTGTAGGGTCCTGATTTGTAGCGATGGTTATACGGGTCAACGCCGCCGGCAAGGCTCCCATAGCTGGTGTTGAAACCAAATTGGTTGGGACCATATTCGGGAGAGGATCCCAGATGCCATTTTCCAAAAAGACCGGTTTCGTATCCGGCATTGCGGAAGGATGAGGCCAGTGTCTCATATCCATCTGGCAGGACGGGAGCGTTGGATGGAACCGTAGCATGGCGTCCAAAGCGACCGGGATGGCGGCCCGTTAGGAGACATGTGCGGGTGGGGGTACACATGGGACAGACGTAGTGCTGGTCGAGTTCGATTCCCGTGGCTGCGAGGCGGTCGATATTGGGCGTGCGAATGTGTGAGCCGTGATAGCTGACGTCTCCCCAGCCCATGTCATCGGCGAGGATGAAAAGGATGTTGGGTTTTTCAATTTTCCCAGATTTGGTCATGGCAGGTATCCTGTTAAATAGTCTATAAAATCCATTGTCTGATTTTACCGTTTTCCCTGTGTTTCGCATACCACAATAATAGGATTATGATTGCGACACCTGTGCCATCCCATACCACATCGGTCCAGACGCCAGTGCGACTGGGTACAAAGGATTGATGGTATTCGTCCAATATCGCATAGAGAATCGATATCAGGGTACTCCACAATACACAGGAGGTAAATCGGTTCTTTGTCCATAGAGATCGGAAACACAAATAGGTCAGAATAGCATATTCTGCTATGTGTGCGAATTTGCGCGCCGCATGGTGTATTCGTTCACTGAAAAAGAAAATTTTTTCTGTATTTCCGAACGATAGCAGGCCACTTGAACCAATAAAAATTAAGAGTAGCCAGACAAACAGGGCGATGCGCCAATGCATTGTTGTCATGGGTTTTTCACTCTATTGTGCAGTTTTGAGGGCTTGTATCGCGTCGTCGGTAGCGTCGATGACGTGGGCACCCGAGGGCACGATAAATTCAAACCATTTGTCTTTCAAGTCTGGGTTGATGGTCAAATTGTGAAAGGTCTGCTTGATGATCTCATTGTCTTCGGCATCAAAAAAACCAACCCGGCGCAACAGGCCATCTTCGGGATTGATGAGTAATTGTGCTTTGATAGGGGGATTAGGCAGTTGTGCGTGCAAGAGATTGACTTTGGCTTTGGCTTCAAAGACGCGGTGGGGGCGTTCTTCAAATATTTCGTCTGCGGTGTAGCGAATGCTCGTCCATTCCAAACCTCTAAAGGGACGCAGGGGATCGGCCTGGTCTGCATCGGCTTCGAGGTCGGTGACGCGATAGACGCGCCCCAGGTTCACTTTTGAGACGATTTTTTCTTCGCGGTCATAGGTCCACATCAGGCCACCATCAGACAAACGTTGTGAAATAATTACTTGATCTTGCACGGTGTCGAGGCGCATCAGGTTGGGACGCTTAAAAGTTGCGCTGGCATTGAGTGTCAGTTCTTGATCCATAACGCGAATAACGGTCGTTTGTTCAGCTTTACAGGTGGCGATTTCTCTGGCATTTTTTTGAATTTCGACCATTATTTCATCGGTTTTGCTATCCCCTGTTGACATTTTGTTTTCTGCGCTGACCTGAGTTGTGAGGATCAGCATTGCGATCACCCAGCGTTTCATAACTTACTCCTTATGAGAAATTTTATTCTTCGCGCTCGCAAAGGTCCCACCACACCCGATTTTTCACTGGATGACCTGAGCCGGGTCGGACGATTGGAGATTGTGGCGCATTGTTTGGCTAACGCGCTTTTTTATTCTCAAAATATACGAACCAATACTGTTGTACATCTCGTCTTTGATGGGCCTTCAGACCCGCCTAAAACCGTGCGCTTTGAGAGCGATCATCTGACCTATTTGGGTGGGTTTGATGAACGCACGCTGGCAGGGGCTGTGCAAAAAGCGCTATCTGCTGGCAAGGGTTTGTCATTGGGCGAAGAGCGACAGGTTGATAAGGGTCTTTTTGTGGCGAAAAAGGGATTTGAACGCGTTGTGCAAGAGCGCACGGAATCGCTCTATGTACTCGAGCGCAGGGGTGCTGATATTCGCACGGTGACATTTCCTCAGGATATGACGTTTGTTTTTTCAGACCATCTCACTATGCCAAAAAAAACGGCTAAGTATTTGCGCCACCTCGGTGCCAAACCGATTTGCGTGGGTCCCAGGATGTTGTTTGCTTCTCAGTGTATTATATTGCTACACAATGAGTTGGACCGTCAGAGTGTTTGGTAAAGTGATTTGCTAAAAGAGTTTGAATGTCGCGCCGATATGTCCGGAAAGTCCACTGACAACATCATTTTGATCTTCGAGAAATTTGATCCTGGCAAATAGCCCGAGTTTTTCACCTATTGGAAATTTGTATCCCAATTCTCCACCTATAAAACGACCAGAAGTCCCATCCGATAGTACAAGTCCAATACTCGGTCCAAAAAATAGCTTGTGGGTTTCAACGTCGCGCATGCTAATCGCATAATTGAGACTCGTGCCAAGGGTATGCATCATCGGGCTGGCAAAACTTATGTCGTAAAACGGTGCGAGTATGAATGGACCAGGCAGGTTGGCATGGACAGAGGCGTGCAGGGCGATTCCGCCGGCTGATTCAAAACGCTGGCGAATACTGTCGTTCCACATAAAGCCCCCACCCAGGTTTACGCCATCGATAAATGCCGCATCGACAGTGCCCATATTAGAAGACAACATACATATTGCGAGACAAAAACTTTTTAGAATCTTCATAAAACCTCCTCTAAAGTTTGATTCCAGATCACACGTATCGCTCGCCCAATGCCGCAACTACATCTTTTACGCGCTGAGAGCCATCGCGGGGCACAATAAGCAGGGCATCGCCCGTATCGACTACGATTAAATTCTCGACATCGACCAGCGCGATTACTTTGTCTTTGCCGCCATAAACCGTTGTATTTTTTGTATTGAGCGATAGCACATTGCCATGTAGTAAATTGCCGTTTTCATCTACGGGCAAGACATCTGTCAAAGCACCCCATGCGCCTATATCGCTCCAATCGATATCTGCTTGCAGGGTCGCAATATCTGGCGCACGTTCGATAATCGCATGATCAATGGCGATATTTTTCATCTGCGGATAGACCTCGGCAATGGCGTCTGCTTCTCGTCCCACTTTGGCAGCAGTGCCAATTTGTTCGAGCAGGGCATACATCTCGGGTTCAAATTTTGCAAAAAGATCCAGCATTGTTCTGGCTTTCCACACAAACATATTGCTATTCCACAGATATTGACCGCTCTCCAGATATGTTTGTGCTGCCGCTGCATCGGGTTTTTCTTTGAATGATTCTACAGCATAAACTGGTTCGTTGTTCACCTTCGCAATTATATCGCCCTTTTGTATATAGCCAAAGCCCGTGTCTGCGCGCGTTGGTTTTACACCGAGTACAAACAGTGTCTCGGCGCGATTTTCCAGCGCGTCTTCTGCTACTTTGAGCAACCGACAAAATTCCTCCGGTTTGCCAATGTGGTGATCAGAACCCAAACTCGCAATTGTACATCCGGGGAAACGAGCTTCCAACAAGGCGCACTCAAGCCCTACTGCAGGGCCTGTGTTGCGGAGTGCGGGTTCTAAAATCGCGTTTTCAGCAGGTAATTCGGGCAGTTGTTTTCGAACGATATGCAATAGTTTAACGCCGGTAGATACAAAAAGATCGTCTATTTTTGCCAGAGAATTGAGGCGATTTACCGCCTCCTGCAACATCGTGTGTTCACCCGTTAAAGCGTGAAATTGTTTGGGCTTGCTCTTGCGGCTCAAAGGCCATAGCCGCGTGCCAACACCACCTGCGCGAATTACAAATTTCATATCCCGTATCCAGCTATCACAAAACGAAAAGTAATATTTCTTGCAAGGGGTCACAACCGAAACCTTGCAGCAAAGGCCGTCTTTTTATATCTTTATCCAAATCCGCATCCCCCAGGGGGGCTGCTCCCCCACAACAGGAGTTGACTGTTATGGCACTGACTGCTACTACGTTGGAAGAGACCTATGAACAGATGGCCGAGCGATTAGAGGGCATTGTGCCCGATATCGAATTGCGCTACAAAGCCGAATTGGCCTACGAAATCAATAAGCTAAAAAAAGAGCGCGGGGCGATTATCCTCGGGCATAACTACATGGAACCGGCACTTTATCACTCGGTGCCAGATGTCGTGGGCGATTCGCTCGAATTATCGCGTAAAGCCGCAGAAACCGACGCTGATCCCATTGTTTTTTGTGGCGTTCGCTTTATGGCCGAGACCGCAAAAATCCTCAATCCCGATAAAACTGTGCTCTTGCCCGCGCGCATTGCGGGTTGTTCTTTGGCCGCGAGCATTACCGCGCAAGATGTTCGCAATCTGCGCGAACAATATCCAGGCGTTCCCATTGTCACGTATATCAACACCTATGCCGATGTCAAAGCCGAGTGCGATATTTGCTGCACATCGGGCAATGCCCACAAGGTCGTCGAATCGCTCAATTCTGACACCGTTATCTTTTTGCCCGACGAATACTTAGCCGCCAATGTGGCACAAGAGACCAACAAACGCATTATCTTTCCCACCATTACGGGATTTTCCGATCCGAAACCCGGTCTTGAATACGAAATGATCGGCTGGCATGGTCGGTGTGAAGTACACGAGCAATTTACAGTTCAGGATATTGAAAATGTGCGCGTGCAGTTTCCAGATGTCGTTGTTCTTTCCCATCCGGAATGCAGTCCAGAAGTAGTCGCCGCGTCTGATTTTTCGGGCAGTACCTCTCGCATGGTCGATTATGTGCGAGATATGGATGCAGAGCGGTATTTGCTGCTCACAGAATGCAGCATGGGCGACAATATCGCCGCGGAAAACCCGGAGAAAGAAATGGTTGGTCTGTGCAGCATTCGCTGTCCACATATGAACGAAATTACACTTGAAGACACGCTCAATGCTCTTGAGTTTAACGAGCAAATTATCGAAGTGCCCGAAGACATCCGCGTGCGCGCATTAAAAGCTGTGGAACGCATGCTGGAGATTGTATGAGTGCTTAAAAAATATAGTTACGCGATGCCAAAGGCCCGATATATTCCGGGCCTTTTTGCATTTTGATCAATGCTCACCTCACTCACCATCGTAAACTTCTGTTTGGAACAAATTATTTTGAAAATCGAGGTACTGATCCTTTGTCATCTCTGGCTTGTAATTGGCAAGTACGGCTTTTGCCTCTGCTGCGCGGTCGTAAAGCAGATCCACTGCCATCAGGGCCAGTGATTTTGCCGGCTCTACATATCCCATCTCTTTATCGGAAATATGCCACTCGACGCTGTGTCCTGGTCCTGTAGCGCCCGACATATAGGGATGAATCGCGGGCATAATGCAGGATATATCGCCCATATCTGTTGATCCCGTTCTGTGGCCGACTGCACAAAATTCATCTTCTCCCAGACGCGCTCTGGCATTTTTTTCATAAAGTGCCTGCAAATCTGCATTGTTTTTTAATGGCATATATCCCGGTAGCGTTTCTATTTCCACTGTTGCACCAAGTGCTATTGCGCCAGCTCGCAGAGCGCGATCTACTTTCATACTGGCATCGAGAATTGCTTCTGCTGTGCGTCCCCGAACATAAGTTTCCATACAAACTTCGTCGGGTATGACATTGACCAAATCTCCGCCTTTGGTGATGATGGGGTGCACCCGAACTGCATCGTGATCCTGGAATGTTTCGCGCTGCGCATTGATGGCATTCAGAGCAATTTGAGCGGCATTTAGAGCATTAACGCCCCGGTGGGGTGCGCCTCCCGCGTGTGCGGCTTTTCCCACAAACCTGATCATTTTTGCTACAAATCCATTAGATGAGGCGGAAACCGCGGCTTTGGTCAATGATTCATCGCTATGCGTATGAATCATAACCGCCATATCGATATCGTCAAAATGTCCGTGCTTGATCAATTCGGGCTTGCCACCCAAAAAGCTCAGTTTACCAGATTTTACCAGATTCAGACGGTATTCAACCTCTACAAATTCTTCTGCGGGTACGGCAAAAAAGACGACTCTTCCCGCCAAATCATCAACTACGTGTGCATCCACCATGCCCATCATTGCTCCCATCAATCCCGCGATCTGTGCATTGTGACCACAAGCATGTGCGGCACCCGTATCGGGATTGGCATTGGGATGGGCAGAGACCACGAGCGAGTCGAGTTCGCCAATCAGTGCAACAGTTGGGCCAGGCTTGCTTCCATGTAATACGCCCTTTACACCTGTAATCGCCAGCTCGGTTTCGCACGGCACGCCAAACTCATCCATTGTTTGCGATACCAGCTTTGCTGTCTCAAATTCCTTGAATCCCAACTCGGGATTCACCATAATGTGATCGCCAATGCGACAAATTTGATCTTGACGTCGATCAATGGCTTCACAAACGCGCTTCTTGAGTTCGGCTTTGGTGGGCATATTCTCCTCCGATTATTTCTTATTTTTTACCTGATTTTTAGTAATAATATCAGCAAAAGAGGCGTTACAATGGCCTGCAAAAGCGTAAATCTGACCAACACCTGTGTATTGGACCAGCCCCATTTTTGACGGACGTGATCGTGCAAGGGATAACGCACCTGTTTGAAAATGCCGATTTTAAAAAAGCGCAACAAAGCGACTTTCAGAAGACCTGTTGCGCCATTGACCAGTACCACGCCAGCAACTACAATAATCAAAAACGGATTGCCACACGCCAGGACCAGCATGCCGAGTAATAAGCCCAGAGGCCGAGATCCGGCATCGCCCATTAACACGGCACTGGGATTGGCATTGTGCCACAAATAGCCCACCAAACACCCCGTCATGACAAAAGCCATTACAGCCCAATTGGCCCCTTCTTTGTAGTGCGGTACCAGCAGGTATTGGGCGATATCCCGATGTCCCACAATGCCGTATAGTGCACCACCTAAAAAAATAAATGCCAGCATGCACAAACTGCCCGATAGGCCATCCACGCCGTCTGTGCAATTTGTAGCGTTAATAGTCATCCACAACAAGCACGTAGCAATAGGGATATAAATCCAGGGTGGGGCAATAACCGGTGTTTTAATGAGCGGTAGCCACACTTCAACCGGTGCCATCTGGCACACTACCATCGCACCAAAAATGGAGATGATCAGATCGAACAACCCCATGCGGTATTCACTCCACTCATAGCGGTCATCGAGAAACCCCACCAGCATCGCCAAAAACAGGCACCCCAAAGCGGCCAGATAGCGTGTTCCAAGCGGTACAAATAAAAATCCGACGACAATAAAAACGGAAATAAAAATAATACCAGCCCCTACGGGCTTGCCCTTATTTTGGGCGGCACCAACAGCATGAGCTCGCCCTTGATCGCGCGGTAACTGGTGCCACAATTTGGGCAAAATTCTCCAGGTGAACACGCAGGCGAGTGCGGTACCTGCACCAACTAAAAATAGATGAGAAGTAAAGAGGCGAAATGGCCCATAGACGTCCACAAGTTGCTCCCCCAGCCAGTAGAGCACAGCACAATCTCCCGTGTGATATGATTTGAAAAACGAAACCAATCAAGACCAATGTAAGGTCTCTATCATTAAAGGGCAAGTCTGAACTCATATTCGATTCCTTATCAAAGAAAAACCTTGACGCGAAAACAGAGACTTTCTATTTTGTGGTCATTATGAACGCATTGATCAACAACTCGGTTATTTTTTCAAATCCAAACACAGTTTTGGCCAGGGATACGTTTGCCCATACTGCCCAGCATCATACCCATCATGCTACGT
>JAGWBW010000073.1:19490-19862 GCA_021295695.1 Candidatus Latescibacterota bacterium | reverse complement strand
CTGTCGAGAGACAGTGGGCTTATTTTATTTTAGGAGAATGATAATGGCTATGGATCATACACTTGAAGAAGGCACGGATATCCATCTCAATTTTGAAAAGCTCCGCAAGGTTGCGCAGGCCGACCATCCCGTTATTCCCGTTGCGGTACAGGATGTGGATAGCAAAGCCGTTCTCTTGATTGGCTATGTCAATGAACAGGCACTTGACTACGCGCTTGAACACCGCGTGGCGACATTCTGGAGTACATCGCGCAATGAACTCTGGATTAAAGGGGCCACGTCTGGCGATATGCTCGAACTGGTCGATGTGCGCCTCAACTGCGAGCAAAATTCACTGCTTTATCTCGTGCGCCTCAAAGGCGATGGATCGTG
>JAGWBW010000073.1:0-19439 GCA_021295695.1 Candidatus Latescibacterota bacterium | reverse complement strand
ATTTGTAAACCCCAAAACCATACCGGAGTAATGCGTCATGCCATCAGAGGTCGTAAATCGAATCCGTTCAGATCAATGGCGGATACTCAGGGATGTGCGTCTTCGCGCACTTGAAGAAGCCCCCGATGCTTTTGGTACAACGCTGGTGGAAGGCCAAAAGAGAGCTGATAGAGACTGGCAAGACATGGCGAGAGACCATGCGACTCTGGCGGATCGCGCCTATTTCATGGCTTATGTGGGAGATGATCCCTGTGGGATGGCGGGGTGTTATCGCACATCATCAGATACAGTAATACTCACCGCGATGTGGGTCGCACCCGAATTTCGAGGACAAAAGATCGGTGAGCAGATTGTGCGCGCTGTCATAAAATGGGCAGGGGCGGGTGGGGCCAGCACGATCGAAGCCTGGGTTAGTGAAAATAACCCAGCGCGTATTTTCTACCAAAAAATCGGATTTGAAGAGACTTGCTTAACCGAACCACTTCGCTCAGATTCTAAAATTCAGATCATTTTGATCAGGCGCGATATTGCACCCTGAAATCGGGGTTGATTCACTATCCACTCAACGGTATATTGCTCACAGGGAGTGATGTAAATTGGAACAGCAATTCATTCGGACAAATCAGAGCATCCGACGACAGGAGGGAGAAAACGTGGGTTACGATCTCAAAGTTTTTTCGGGCAATACCAATCGGCCATTGGCAGAAGATATTTGCAATATTCTCGACACTCGGCTTGCCGAAGCCACTGTGACTCGTTTTTCTGGTGGCGAAACACATGTGCAAATTGATGAAAACGTGCGCGGCTGTGATGTTTTTATTGTTCAACCCCTTTGTGAAAATGAAGAAGAAGGCATCTCGCCCAATGACGCCTTGATGGAACTTCTCATCTTGATCGATGCTGCGCGACGCGCTTCTGCCCGACGCATTACGGCGGTTGTGCCCTATTATGGCTATGCGCGGCAGGATCGCAAAGACCGTCCCCGCGTGCCCATCACAGCCAAATTGATCGCCAATATGATTTATACCGCTGGGGCGCGGCGGGTTTTAACTCTGGACCTGCACGCCAATCAGATCCAGGGTTTTTTTGACATACCCGTTGACCACCTCTACTCCATTAACATTTTAGGCGAATACTTCAGGCTGAAAAATCTCAAAAACCTCGTTGTTATGGCGCCCGATGTGGGCGGTATAAAAATGGCACGCGCTTATGCCGAACTGCTCGGTGCGCCGTTGGCTATTGTAGATAAACGCCGCTGGAGCGGTCAAAAGACCGAAGTTCTGAATGTTATTGGCGAAGTCAAAGACAAAAATATCGTTATTGTTGACGATATTATCTCTACGGGGAGTTCCCTCATCGAAGCCGCCTCCGCACTCAAAGACAAAGGCGCACGCGATATATGCGCTACTATTGTTCACCCGGTGCTGGCAGATCCCGCGGTTGAGCGCGTGGAAAATTCCATTCTTACAGAGCTTGTCGTTTCCAACTCCATTCCCGTGCCCAAACGCGCCCAAAATGGCAAAATCAAAGTTCTGTCAGTCGCTCCAATTCTCGCCGAATCCATCCGCCGCATCAATAATGATGAATCTGTCAGTAATCTCTTTGCGAATGCAAGGGTGGAAGGTTAAATACGATAGATACAAGGGATTGAAAAAATCCCGCCAGAAAGTCTATTCTGGCGGGATGAAAAAGCGTTTATAGTGGCAAAAATATGATTTCATTCTTCAAATCATCAAGCTCTCCTACTTTAGCTAAAAGCTCTAAATCTCGCACGCAACGTCCAATAGAAACTCTGAGTTGATGTGCGTAAATAATGCCACAGAATGGGATATTCGCTATTTGCCGTTTGGCACCTTCAGCAAGCAAGTCATCATCTTGTGTAAAAAGCGTGCGATTTAGTTCTGTAGCCCTATCCAAAAGATCAGCATCTTCCAATTCATAGGCGTCATCTTCATAAGCAGTTAGTACCTCGATATCACGCAAGCGAAGGCCATACGTAATAGCCCGTGGAACGTGGTGATCCATATAAAGGGCAAGAGGCATCAGGCCAGACCTTTTGCCTTTAAACGTTTGACCAGGGAGGAAGGCGAGGTTGCTTTCTGTATTTGATCAATAGATTCCAGTCGCTCTTCAATATCCCGGTCGAGTTCTGTTTTATGATCCCAATAATATGCCAATGCAGAATGGATTTGGCCCATGCTCAAATAGGGATGTTGGAAATGCAATTCTTCAGGACTCCAGCCATAAGCGAGATGGTTGGTAATTAATTCAACCACTTTCATGGTCGTACCCACAATCATTGGCACTTGATCTACGGTGACCTGAATATGCTCATATCTCGTTTCGGTTAGCACGCGAGATTCTCCTCAATGGTACGATTTTTCAGTCAACTTTCCTTGAAAGATCCCGAGAGTCATGGTTTGCCGATGTTAAAGCCAATCCCCACTGCTGTGCGCAGGGCACTTGCGTCTTCTTCCTCGCCAATGATCCAACGAACCTCAAATAAAATCTCCATTCTGCTGTTCAACAAGTGTTTTTCCATACCTACCAGAATAAAGTGGAGTGCGGCCTGGTATTCGTTTTGAAATTCGTTGATGATCAACCGCTCGCGCCGCACCCGGTTCACCCCCAATCCTCCACCCATATACGCATACGCAGTCCCCGATTTATGCGGCCATAAGTACTTTAGAAAAGCCCCACCACCTCTTGCCTGAATCTCGGTGCCGTCAAGATCGGACCCGCTACCTGTCTCAGCACCTATCTCGAGGCGGAGATTCGGCGAAAATACGGTTGCAATATCTGCTTGAAGCACAAAGAAATGCCGCGTGTCGTTTGCCTGTACAACGTCTAAACCGACCTTGGTTGCCAGATTGTAGAGCTTAAAACCGGCCTGGGCACTCGATGCAAAAAAAATTAAGACTAAAAGTCCGACACTAGCAAAAACCCTCATGATACACTCCTCGCAGCACTTTTTGGCAGTGCCGGATAAATTTTCTATCTACGCGACGCCAGTGCTAATTGTTTGAGATATGAATAGGTATAAATTCCCGTATCGTGTCCATCTGTCCACCGAATTTGGATGGCATAATTTCCTACTGGAATGACATCGGACAGATCTATTGACGGTATTTGTTCCTCAGTAATCATCTGCAATTGCTTGTCTTGCTTTGTTCGTACGTCTTCACACAACGCGCACGGGCAGGCTTTTCGCACATCGGGCAATCTCACGCGCAAAATGCCATCGTCTGGCCAATCCATTTCGAGCCATCCCTCTGCGCGGTCAACGCGAATACGTTTGGGTTTTTCCGCCACGACATACCCCCTAACGCCTCAAGCGATGTCTCAATCCCAATTCTTGAAGCAAAATACCGTATTGCTCGCGCAGATCGTTTTGCAGAGCAAAGGCTCGGTTATAGGCGATTGCCGCATCTTCAAAAAAACCCTGAGCAGTCAGAGCACGTCCCATTAAAATATAATTGAGCGCGTAATGGGGCCTGCGTTCTGTGGTCTCACTGGTCATGTCAAGTGCCTGCTCTAATCGTCCTGTTTTCAGGTAAATCCAGCCCAAGCCCTGATAGGCTGCGATGACATCGGGATTCAAGGCAAGTCCCTGCTGGTAATATTGCTCTGCCAAAATCATATCGCCTATCCGCTGATATAAATACCCCAGCGCGACCAAAACGCCTGTATCGGTTGTATCGTGGACGGCCAACTGTTGGCAGGCGTTAATTGCGCGATCAAAGTCTTCCATTCGCAAATAAGACGATATGAGGAGCCGCAATGCTTGCGTGTGTACGGGGTTTTTTCCCAAAATATCGCGCAACGCGACAGTAGCACCACCGGGATTGCCAGTTTCCAGGGAATCGACAACACTTTTCAATGCGGGGTCGAGAACCATCGGATTACTGCTTTCAAAAACCACTTGAGCACTGGCAAGATCTGCACTCAAAAACACAGCGATGATTATTCCCAGTCGCAATATCATATACTTTTCCTGACAGTCCAAAAAATTACATCATTGCGTGGTTCAGGGGACAATACGTTCTATAGATACAAAGGACGTCCGATATAGGTCCATTGACCTGATGACTTTGGCAAATTCAGCCGAGTTGTCGCAGTTGCACTCCACGCAAGGGGGTTGACTATGGGGTACTCAGTAGAGGCGTGTGGTAAAACATTTTTTACACGATGTAATAGCTGGTTTTGACGTATAGAAAGGCCCGGCTCGTAAATTTCAATGGCCGGGCGATTGCACCACATCACAAGAACAAGGTCCGGATCGATCTCTATTCTCTGACAAATCAATTTGAGTATCAGATAAGCACTTGCCATAAATTTGGTCATAGAATCCTTTTCTATTTTTAGCTTCGATCACTAACCGCTCTTGCTGCCAAACGCGGCGACAAAGAGGAGAAAATCTGAAAAATCAATTGTCCCGCTGCTATCCAGATCCATACTGGCATTAAAACTGTCATCAGATGAAGACTTGCCAAATTGCGCGACAAAGAGGAGAAAGTCCGAAAATTCAACCGTGCCGTTTCCGTCAAAATCACCAGTTAGCATAGTTGGTGGTGTTGGTGGTGTTGGTGGTGTTCCCGTATCTGTTGCTTTCGCAAAGGTGATAACAATTTTGATTGGATCATCTGGCGGGACGTGCTGAGACAGTGCGCTCATTGCGAGGGGTCTTACAGCTTCTGATAATGACTGCAATAATTCATCTAAAAGAAGCGGGCGTATGATATGCAGTGAATCCGCCGTCGCTGTGTACGTATAACTGAGTGGGTCTTCATTTTCGAGCGTTATGGTGAGTGCATGGGTATCGGACGCGACCGTGTAATTGCCTGTGTATTGGCTCGTATCGTGTACGGCGACCGTAAGCGGAACCAATAGTACCGCAGAGACATTGGTCACTGTTGTGTAATCCGCTTGAATACTGCCATCTGAACCAATAGTTATTGTGCCGTTGATCTCGCCTTCAACTGTGAGAGGCGAGACAGCTTGCACGAGCCCGGCTGGGACATAAGCGTCCAGCCCGACCTTTTCAGCTACCCAGGAACCGACGAGATCGCCACCTTGAGGCGTAGGGGTTTCTGGTAGTACGCCCGCGTTTGCCTGCCCAAAAGTTATGAACGCCATCATAATTAGAGCGCAGTTTCTAAACATCTTAAGCCGCCATTCTTTGACCGCGACGCCAAAAATTGACCAGTTCATGTTCCTTCCTCCAGTGTTTATTCGATTCTTCTACAACCTACGATCGTTTTCCAATTTACGCAATTCGCGTGTCCTCTGCAATACCTAACTCATGTTGTCAAATTTTTCATCGCGTGCTATTTTGAAGTATCCTGTAAAATAATACCTGCGAAAGGAGCGCGTATGCAATATCGAGTTCTCGTCGATGTCGATCTTCCAGATGAAATTCCAGAGATGATGAATAACCGCTGTGAACTTCACATTTTGGCACATGGCGATGTTTCAGATGATAAATTCGCATCTGCCCAGGGATTGCTTACTTATGGGCACATGGTTGTCGATGGTGATTTTATGGATCGCATGCCCAATTTGAAAATCATCAGCAATTTTGGTGTTGGCGTAGATCACATTGACCTGTTAGCAGCCAAACAACGCGGGATTCCAGTGGGCAATACACCGAATATGCTCGATGGCGCGACAGCCGATATGACCTTTGCTATGCTCATGGCCGCCGCCCGCAATATTGTTATTAGCGACCGCTTTGCCCGCAGTGCGGCTTTTACACACTACGATCCACGCATTTTAATCGGTCACGAAATTCACGGTACAACATTGGGTATTATTGGTATGGGGAATATCGGCAAGCAGGTCGCGCGGCGGTCTCGGGGATTTGACATGGATGTGCTCTATCACAACCGAAAACCCGATCCCAAAGCCGAGATCGAGTTGGGCGCGACTTATGTGTCTCTCAACGATTTGCTCGAACAATCGGATTTTGTCACTCTGAATGTGCCGCTGACTGAGGAAACGCGAAATATGATTGGTCGAGATCAGCTCAGGCGAATGAAAAAAACTGCTATACTGGTCAATCTGGCGCGCGGAGGTGTTATCGATCACGGTGCACTCGTAGAGGCTCTGGAGAACAATTGGATCGCAGTTGCCGCGCTCGATGTGACCGAACCCGAACCCCTTCCCCGCGATCATCCCCTCCTATCCCTGGACAATGTGGTTATAGTTCCCCACCTGGGTAGTGCCACACGCCAGACGCGCATAGCAATGGCTCAGCGCACAGTGGATAATCTTATAGCTGGACTCACAGATCAGCCATTGATTACTTATGTAGTGTAAGACGGATATTATTGGAGGAGGGAAAAAGAGGATGTTCGGGGCAGGTGCTTTCACTTCTCGCCTAATTCAATGTGCTGGCCTGTATCATTTGATCTGTATGCCGCTTCAATGATTCTGGCAACTTTTAAAGCATCTTCTCCAGAGGTTGGAGCCGTGCCTTTGCCCACAGTGGATCGGATAAAGTCATCCAAAAAAGCGATTCCATAAGTACCGCCATAGGCATCGGCCTGCGGTAGCGTATAATCAAAGGTGCGCTGAGACGCGGTGTGCCAGCCTTCTGCAACGCTTTCGAGATATACTTCTGAGGGACCGCCCGAGGGCGTCCAGAACACGCGCCCCTCGCTGCCGCGAAATCCCATATACGTGTCGTAATTCGGCCCCATATACCCCGCGCCACTTATTGATAGTTGATATCCGGCCTGCATGCTGCCCAGCGCGCCATTGGAAAACCGAAAGGATAGAGACGCTACATCCTCAACATCAATGTCTTCGCCGCTGAGCGTATCGACAACGGCAGAAACGGAGACGATGTCCGCGTCCATGATATAGCACAACAGGTCGATATAATGACATCCCAACCACGATAAGATGCCGCCGCCGGAAATCGACCGATCAAATAGCCAGTGTTTGGGGTTGCGAAATTTCACCTGCGATGTGACCATCCGCGACTCACAAGATGTCACTTGACCTATTGCACCGCCCTGGACGACTCTTCGTGCTTCACAAGTGGCGGGGTGATAGCGATTCTGATACATGACCCCCAATTGTACGCCCGCTTTTGCCGCGCTGTCCACGACCTGAGAAACAGCGGGAACCGAAGCCCCGATGGGTTTTTCGCTGATGACGTGAATGCCCTGTTCGAACAGGTGGAGACAAATATCTGGATTCTGGTCGTTGCGGGCACAAGCCACACCAAAAGCTATTTTTTCAGCGCCTAAAAGTACGCTGAGATCGGAATAAGCTCCCACGACTTTATCTGTTGAATTAAAGCTATTCAGAACTGAAGGATCGGCGTCGTAAAGAATAATCCCATCTACCAGTGTAGAAGCCTGCAGGGTTTTGAAATGGGCTTCTGAATGGGGATGTGTTAGGCCAAATAAGCCAGCGCGAACGGGTTGCATTACATAATCCTCTATAAATAAGGCAGTACTTCGCTCTTGAGCGCGTTGAGATATGTCCATTCTTCTCCGGGGTCCTGGAAGATCAATGTATAATATCCCGAGAAATTGGCTTTGCGCGTCAAGTCCAAACAGGCCAGGAATTGGTCCCGCAACATGATACCATCTTCGTAATCCGCTTTGGTGTGAATCGTATCTGCAAATGGCAAAGTTTTTGTGAGGTCGTCCAGCTTGTGTTCCCCTTTGAAGTTGCCTAAGTCGGTACACAATCCGATTTTCCCATCGCATCTGTTTAGAATACCCAATAGAGGGTCGGCGCGCTGGGTCAGTCGTTTGAAATTCTCGGTCATGACACGTACGCCACAATCGCGTGCATAGTCCGACAATTGCAGGAGATTTTGCGCGCTGAGTGCAATGGATTCCGGATCTGGCTCTGCTTCGCCGGCAATTACGCGTACATTCGCCGCGCCACAGGTGGATGCGATGTCAATCCATCTCCGAATTTCCGCCAGATCCTTTTCTCTTTGTCCGGGATCGGGATGTGTAATATCCCACGCGTCGATCAAGATGCTGTAAAGCGATACGCCGTGTCTGTCCAGTTCCGCGCGCAGGTCTGAAATAAAAATATCATCTGTTGTGGGGAAGTGAAAATGGCAGATTTCCAACTGCCCAATGCCATGTGATGCCACTTCGCGGGGAACGTCGAGCAGTTTTATGCGCCCTTCATCTCCGTTTCGGTTCACAAATCCATCGGGCGTGCGATCGTACCACGCCTTTCCCAAAGCGCGGTGCAAACTCCAGGTGGAAATAGATAGTTCTGGCATGTTGTAATCTCCTCAAAGCGTTAGAGAATCTGTGCGTGCTTCCGGCGCGAGCAGTAGTTCCTTGAGGTTTGGGCTACTCATCTTTTCCAATCGTCGCCATTGGTCAATGGGGACAAGCACAGCTGTCTCCACGCCTCGCCTGGTCACAATCTGTGGCCCCTCTGCGAGGCCCGTCTTGAGTAGCTCGCTGAACCGCGCCCTGGCATCCTGTACTTGCCATGTATTGGTCATACTTCCTCCAAAGATTGCTATGATGTCTGATTTTCACGTATTCTTGTATCTCACCTTTTCAGCCAACTGACATATCGCCTGTGCAGCCTCGTCAACATCGGATTGGGAAATGCCGATGTGTGGGATCAATCTTATCAGGTGTGTGCCGATGACACTTACGCGTACGCCGTATTCGGCGAGTAATCGGTCGCCAAAATCGCGGCCGGAAATGCCCAATTGAGCTATCGACATCAATCCCGATGCCGGGTGCTTTTGCAATACCTTTTGCCAAGCGTTTTGCATTGGCGTGATCTTCTGCCATTCTTTCGACGTTGTGTTCCAACGCATAAATACCAGCAGCGGCAATGATGCCGGCCTGTCGCATGGCGCCTCCGATGCGCTGTTTCCACTGCCAGGCATTTAGAATAAAATCTGAAGGTCCCGCCAGTACAGCCCCCACAGGCGCGCCCAGGCCCTTGCTCAAATCGATCCACAGGGTGTCAAAAGACTCGGCATAATTTTTTGGGGCAATGCCAGTTGCAACGGTTGCATTCAAAAGCCGTGCGCCATCCATATGCGTTAGAGCACCTTTTTCGTGTGCCATATCGCATACTGCGCGTATCTGGGCATATTTGTGGTTTGTTCGGCACAGACGAGGCGGAAGGGTGGTCTGTATCGCGTTGACGGCACCATAACCTCTGCCATTTGCTCGGGTGTAAACATGCCATTTTTCCCATCAATGGGATATAGCGTTGCGCGGGCGAGTACTGCTGCACCACCGGCTTCTGATATGAGCGGGTGTGCGGTGCGATCCACTAAAATGAGATCTCCTGCGCGGCAGTGAACCGCATAAGAAATCTGGTTGCACATTGTTCCCGATGGCAAAAAAAGAGCCGCCTCTTTGCCCAGCATCTCGGCGACCATATCCTGTAGGGCATTCACCGATGGGTCTTCGCCCTTTTGCTCATCACCCACTTCTGCCCGACACATAAATTCGCGCATCGCTTGCGTTGGCGCAGTGGATGTATCGCTGTAAAGATCAATTTTAATATTGGTCATTTATCTGCTTTCTCCGGGGCCAGATTTGAAAAGATTTAGAAACCGATCTTCGTAAAATGGATAGAGGTTCCAGCGGTCCAGTTCTGCTTTGAGTTCATTGGCTTTTTTTTGAAACTGGTCTGTTTTTTTAACTTCGCGAAACATCTTTTCAATGCGTTTCATAACGGACTGTGGCACTTTATCCTCTTCGATCTTTCCGCCTGGAAATTCGTTATCTGGTATATCATCCATATGGGAAAATGTCTTTTGAATTTGCATCTCAATATCTTCCATTGTGCCTTCCATCTTTTCGGCAGCGTCGTCAATTTCCGACATATCGAGAGAAAAATTTAATATATGTGCCAATGCCAGCACGATCTCTTTTGATGCTTTGGGATTTGGAATGGGGGCAGCATATTGCGGCATGGTTCCCAAAAAACAGGCCGCATTGAGTTCGCGTTTTTGGGCAAAGCCCAGCAACAGACCATTAAGTCCTGAGACCATCCCTTCTTTTAAGATCTCTATCCCATGAGATGCCAGTAAATCTCGAAATTCGGTGTTGTTCGCTACTCCCAACACCTGTGCATCTTCTTTGTGACTGGCCTGCGTGAGATAGGCCGCGCCTGTGAGGACCGTATCGATGCCGACCTGTTGTCCCACATTGAGGACTTTTTCCAGCAATTCATCGCCGGGGACTCCGCCTATTTGAGCCTCGCTTTGAAAAATAATCAGGTCGTGTTCTTCCACCACATAAAATATATGGGCAGGCGGATCGGGAAAGGCCGCGATCCCATCTTCTACGATCATGGCTTCGGGCGTGAAGTGAGATTGCATGTCTATTTCTGCAAATGCGACGGCATCGAGTTTGCGTCGGATATAGTCAATTGCACCAATTCCTACACTGCCCATACCGGGCCATCCGGCAAGCATTACTGATGCCTGAAAGGAACGGGGCAATTCTTTCAATACGTTTAGTTTCATTTTATGACCTTTCCACAAGGGACAAAGCGTTTTAAAAAAAATATCAAATTACAGGCATGAACACAACCATATCAATGCCCAGAATGCCATTTCTCGAGCGGATGAGAACGCTCAGAGTTTGGAAAAATAACGCGCTGTCCAGAAATTTGGGATGCGTACGCCCCGTGAATCATTTCCAACGCCCAACGCGCATCTCGATCACTGGAAATGGGTGCGCGATCGCTTTCTATGGCGTCAATCAGGTCGATAATGGCGCGATAATTCCCCGTCTCCTGCAAGTGATCACCCGCAAGGTCGAGCGCCTGCCACGCATGACTGCCTGCCCAGGGTGACCACAGGCCATCTTCGTAAATGGAAATTGCTTCTGCGCCCCCGCTTATGGCGATCCGTCCAGATTCTCCGACCAGCACCAGTCCATAGCCCTGTCCTTTTCCCACTTGATTGGCCCGCGAGACAAATGAGCCATCTACGCCATCGCGAAAAGAAAACAGGCTGACCACGCCATCGCCCGCAATTGCGCCAATTGGCTCTGTGGCTTCCCGCACATCCTCGGGTGCGATTTCGCGGTTTCCAACTGTCACGCGCGCTGTCATCCACAAGGGATCGCCACCCAAAAAACGCATCATGTTGAAGAGGTGTGTTCCCAATACCAGCATATCTTCGCCGCCTCCCCGATGGTCTTGTTTGCCATACGCATGCATGGATAGGAGTTTCCCAATTCGATTTTCTCGTATTAGACCGCGTACTTGATGTACTTGTTTGAGGTAAACAGCTTGATGTGCTACGGCAATTTTGCGGTTGTGCTGTTCGGCGGCAGCCACAATGCGGTCTGCGGATGCGAGGTCGCTTGCAAGTGGTTTTTCCGAATAGACATGGCAGCCAGCTTCGATACACGCCACGATCATTTCTTCGTGACAATCGACCCACCGGGGGCACACGCTGACAATATCGAGGTTTTCTTTTGCCAGCATGTCGCGGTAGTCCGCATATCCTCGCTGGGCGCCAGCATCTGCAATTGCCTTTTCTCGTCCGGCTGCGTCTGGATCGGACACAGCGATCATATCCGCGCAGTCGATTTTTTGATAGGGCACATGCAAGCCATGTCCAAAATTGCCCTGTCCGGTTCGACCGATAGCACCGGCGCGATAGCGTTTTGCTGCCATTGTGACTCCTTTTAAGGTAAAAACACGACGCCCAATGCAGTGTTGGGATTCTGGATGAGTTCTTCACATGCTTCGGGTGCGTCATCCAATGCGACCCGATGTGTGATGAGGGGGGATACTTTTAAGTGTCCGGTATCCATAAAGCGCAAGCATTCCTCCAGGTTTCGCTTCGTTGTCCACTGCATGAAAACGGGTGGATAATCCGCGCCGTGTTCCCATTCCTCGTCGTGATAGCCCGGTCCTGTGCGCGCGGCACTGCGTACATCCAGATTGCCCAGTGCGGCTGCAAAGCCGTGTTCTATCCGGGCACCGCCCACGATGACAATGCGTCCCATCAGGTGTGTGTCGGGTGCTTTTTTAATCATTTTACTAAGCGTAATAAAGGCTGGCGTGCCATCGCCACCAAAGGCAATTACACCGCCATCGATCCCATAACCGCGCGAAAAAGTATGAGATACTTCTACCGGGTCTTCTTCTGTGATGTTGACTCCGCGCTGCAAACCGCAGGTCGCGGCTTTTTTAAGACGCATGGGCAATTGGTCCAGGCCCATCACATAACATCCCGAAATGCGCGCCCATTGACAGGTAAACTGCCCTACAAGCCCCAGGCCCGCCACGGCGATGTGTTCACTGAGTTGAAATGCGCCGCGTCGTACGGCATTTAAGGCGGTTGCGACCAGATGAATAGACGCGGCGTCTTCATCGCTGACACCATCGGGAATGGGTACCGCCATATTGCGCGGCACACAGGCATGGGTCGCATGTTGGGCATATCCGCCGCCCATACAGGCCACGCGCGTTCCAAGCGGTATGTCTTCACACCCTGCGCCTTGCGCCACGACCACGCCAGCATTGGAATAGCCAAATGGGCGAGGTGCGGCATCTGAAGGGTTTTCCCGTCGCCTTTTCACCCCACCCAACTCCGTGCCGGGGCTGACCATGCTCGCCGCGACTTCTATTTGAACCTGGCCTGGCTTCGGGTCTGCAACCGGTTCTTCAAGGACCGAAACTCGGCCCTGGCCATCAATTGCTGCTACTTTTCGCATTGCCATTAGTGTCCTCACATTGCCACAATTTGTTTCATGCGTTTTGCCATCTCGATTTGTACGTCTCGGTCGCCACCTACTTCGTGGATGACATATCGGTCATAGCCAATATCGCGCAAACCCTTCATGACTTCTGCCCAATCCGTATCCCCATCCATCAGCGGTACAAAATTGCGTTGCTGACGAACAAAGTCCTTAAAATGCACCCGTTTAATCCGGTGTTGAAGCCCGCGAATCCAGTGCTCTGGATAGCCGTAAAACATCATATTGGCCGTATCGAGATAGATCCCCACCCAATCGTTGCCCACGGCATCGACAAACTCGCGCGCTTCTTTTGGGTTGAGCAAGAACTTATTCCACACATTTTCTATGCCCACTGCAACGCCTTTTTCCTCTGCATAAGGCGCGATCTCTTTCATCGAGACCAGAAAATCATCCCATGCGTTTTCATAGGTACCGTCAACCGGGAGTTGCCCCGGATGGAGTAAGACCGCGTCGGTTTCGACCAGATGCGCTACGTCAATGGCGCGGCGCAAGCTCTTCATGCCGGCTTCGCGTTCTGCCGGATCTCGGCTGAGAAAATTGCCCCGGTTATCATATCTGGCAAGCGCACTACTGATTTCAATACCCGCATCGTCACACCGCGTTTTGACACCGCGCACCTCGTCGTCACTCATATCTACATTCGGATCACCTTCTGGCGAAAATACCAGTTCGAGTGCCTCGTAACCCGCATCACAGCACAATTGCAATATTTCATCCAGCGTCAGCTTTCCCAGGATAATTTGCGTCACCCCAATCTTCATCACATGCCTCCATCTTTTTTGAGATAGATCAAAAATTTCGGTGTCTCGCTGCATACACCAATCGTTTCGCTATCGTGTAGCAATAAAAAAATACAAGTACAATTTGAGGATTTTTCTACTGCTCCACCTCTTCCTTTTCATTCATCTGTGCAAGATCTTTGTTGATTTCGTCCATGAGGATAACCATATCCAGGATATCCTGGCTTGTAACTGTGCCGAGAAACTCATCTGAATCTTCTGCCATAACCGGTATCACTGACAGCGAGTGATCCATCATCCGTTTTAGCACATCTTCAATTGGTTCATTGGGATTGGCATGAGGCGCGTCTGTTTGCAATATCTTGCCAAGCTGTGTGTTTTCCCAATCTCCCATGGATATGAGGCGCAGCCGGGCCAGCGACATGATCCCTGCAACGGTGCCTTCGTCAACGACCAGATAGTCCTGTTGATTCGGCACGATCCAATCATCGACAAATTTTCGAACTGAGAGTGCGGAGTTGGGATAGGCGCGCGTTCTGTCCAGTATGTGGTTGACAGTGATGTCCTCCAGCGCACGGCGTGCAAAAGAAAGTGGTACGGTGCGGGGCGGCTTAGCGCGGTGCGTTTTCCTGGCTTTGTTGACCGCGAAGTCGATTATTGGTGGCATAAGTATAATGTAGCCGAACATCATCAGCACGAATAGCGAGAAGACATCTTGTCCGATTACTTCGGCCCCGAGGAGGACGTGAAGGAGGGCAATCTCCGCTACTCCTTTTGCCATCAGTCCCGTGGACTGGGCGAGAGGATTGTCCAGACGAGCGATATAGGTACCGATAAAGGCACCGAAGAATTTGCCCAACGATGGGAACACGACCAATGCGACGATGGTCACGATTGGCAGGGTCGTAAAAGACAGGTCCAGATACAGGCCAGCCGAGGCAAAGAAGAGTGGGACAAACAAGCCCTCTGCCGCGCTCCGCAGGCCGGGCAGGACTTCTTCATGCACCTGCCTGGGCAGGCCCGACAGGGCAGCACCGAAAAGCAGCGCGCCAATGGAGCCGTGCAGGTGGATTTTCTCGGCTCCCACCACCATCAGGAAAAGTCCACCGATTAGCAGTCCAAACGACAGTTCGGGCACGTTCAAAAAACGTTGCAAAAAGATAATCGCATGAGGCAGAAATCTCGTTGATAGAAACCACGCCACTATGGCGAAAATCGTCATCTGTACCAGCAGATAGAGCACGCTGAAAATACTCAGTTCGTGCTCGTGTTCGCCGATGGAAAAACCGACCACGAGCAGGGCGAGCAACTCGGCGATGATTACCGTAGTGAATATCTCGAGGCCGATGGGTTCTTTGAAATGTCCTTTGTCGGCGAGCACCTTTGCCACAAGCCCCAGACTGGACAGCGACAGGATGCCAGCCAGAGCCAGTCCCTCTGTGAAATAGAGATTGAGAGAGAACTCCCCGATTTCGAAAAGATTGGATGTGAAGACGATGGAGACGAGCAGTGAAATGAGTACCGATACAGTCGCGGCGACAAAAAACCGCCCGCGAATTGTCGCTATAAAGCTCGGTATGTCGATCTCGTCCAGACCTACAAGGAAGAAGAATACGAAGATGCCGATGCCTAAGAAGGTTTGAAGTTCGTCTGTTGGTTCAATTATATTCAGGACAGGACCGAGCAGAGTACCGGTTATTGTATAGGCGATAATTGAATTTAAGCCAAAACGTTTAAACACGCCCTCAAAAATCTTGCCTACGACAACAAGCAGACCGAGGGGTAACAGGGCATCAATCATAGGTAGAGTCTCATATTCCGATTTAGCATCCCAGAGCAGGATGGTGAATTATACGCGTATTCGATATGAAAAATAAATCGCCTATTAAAAAAAGCAAGCCTTAAACTCTCCACCGAAGCGGGGTAACTCCAATATAATGCTTGACAAGGCATTGTTTTTTCGCTATCACATCGCCCTGTTCATGCTATTCGCAAACCGTCATCACATATAAATAATAACTCTGGAGATTGCGCTATGAGGCACACATGTATTCTATTTGGTCTAATATTTCTCGTTGTGGGCTGTAAGCCCGCTGAGTCGCCAACACCGACGAAGCGTTCTATCACAATATGGTGGGCGCAGTGGGATCCCGCGGATGGGCTTCAGGAATTGGGCAATAAATTTGAACAGGAAATGGGTATTGCCGTTAAAGTCCACCAGATTCCGTGGCCGTCTTATCAGGATCAGGTCTTTCTCAATTTTGGCAATAATAAAACGGATTTTGACATTGTGATTGGCGATAGTCAGTGGATTGGACGAGGCGCGACGCGCGGTCTTTACGTAGATCTGACCGACTGGCTGCCCACGGCAATTGATATAGGCAAAATTCATCCCCGCGCCGCGCGTTATTTGTGCGAATACCCGCCCGGTGGTGGCAAATTCTACGCTGCGCCATGTGAGACCGATGCCGTCGGATTTGTCTATCGCAAGGACTGGTTTGAAGACCCCGCAGAGCAAGCGGCGTTCAAAGAGAAATACGGGCGCGATCTGACGATTCCCGACACCTGGGATGAATTTCGCGACCTGGCTGAATTTTTCCATCGTCCCGATCAAAAACAATATGGCTGCGCTCTGCTCACCGGGCGAGGGTATGATTCGATGACGATGGGCTTTCAGATGTTTATGTGGGGTTTTGGAGGCTCGTGGGGTGAGTTTGGCGAATTTTCGGTGGATGGGTATGTCAATAAACCCGAAGTGGCAGAAGCTCTGGCATATCTCAAAGAGTTGTTACAATACGGTCCCAATGGCGCGACCAATTTCGACTACGGCAAAACCTATGAAGCCTTTATCAATGGTTCGACGGCCATGAGTATGAATTATTTCGCCTTTTATCCCGGCATTGTGAAACAGATGGGGGATAGGGCGGGGTTTTTCATGGTGCCCAAAACTGGCGACAAGCGCGTGGTGAGTCTGGGAGGGCAGGGGTTCAGCATTTCGACCAAAACATCCGCAGAGCAACAGGAACTGGCCAAGAAATTCATCGCGTGGTTCTTGCAAACGGATATTCAAAAAGAATGGATTACCAAAGATGCCGGATTTACCGCCAATACGGATATTCTCAATAGCGAAAAATTTCGAAATGCATCCCCGTACAACCGTGCTTTTGCAGAATCGCTCGATTATCTCCAGGATTTTTGGAACGCGCCTGTCTATAATGAGTTGCTCGCGGTTTCACAGCGCTATTTGGGCGAAGCGATTGACGGGGTTACGCCCGCGCAGGAGGCCCTCGACAAAATTGCAGCCGAACACGAGCAGATTTTCAAAGATGCCGGTTTGTTGAAATAATCATAACTCAAATAGGAGAGTACAACTCTATGTCCTCTTTCAAAACGCCTGAAGACATCAAAGTGGGTGTTATCGGCTACGGCGGCGCATTCAATATGGGCCGTCAGCATCTCACGTTTATGAAAAAGGCGGGTATGACGCCCGTTGCGGTTGCAGAACTCGACGAAACGCGCTTGAAGGTCGCACGAGAAGAATTTCCCGGTATTGAGACCTATATATCTGTGTCTGCTATGCTGGACAACTCCAATGTCAATCTCGTTGTGATCATCACCCCGCATAATACCCATGCCGAACTGGCATTGCAATGCCTGCGCGCAGGTCGCCACGTTATCAGCGAAAAACCGCTGGCGATTACGACTGAGGAATGCGATGCGATGATTCGCGAAGCCGCAAAGCAAAACCTCCTTCTTTCTACTTATCACAACCGCCATTGGGATGGGTGTATCCTGAATGCTCTTGAACAGATTCACCAGTGCGAAGTTATTGGCGAGGTCTATCGCATTGAAGCCCACATGGGAGGATACAATCGACCGGGCGACTGGTGGCGCAGCAGTAAGAGCATTTCTGGTGGTATCCTCTACGATTGGGGTGTTCATCTGCTCGAATATTCGCTTCAGATTCTGCAATCGGATATTGTGGAGGTTACCGGGTTCTCGCACACCGATTTTTGGGCTGACGAGACCCGCTGGCAGGCCGATACCAATGAAGATGAGGCCACGGCTGTCGTGCGTTTCAAGGATGGGACCTGGATTAATCTTACGATGTCGAGTATCGCATCTGCACCTCGCAAGGGCTGGCTCGAGATTACTGGTACGGAAGGTACTTATATTTTTGATGGTGGTACGTACGAAATTTTGCAGATAAAAGATGGGGAAAAGGTCGTCTCTTCTGGCAAAAATCCCGGCCACCAATACGATAAATACTACGATAATATTGCCGCGCATCTCTCGACGGGCGAAGACCTGATCATCACGCCCGAATGGTCTCGCCGTCCCATTCACATCCTCGATCTCGCCTGTAAAAGTGCAGTGATGGGACAAACGCTCAAGGCGAAATACGCATAGTACAGGCGTTACAAAATAATAAAAGCGGCCAATGTCTCTCGACACAGGCCGCTTTCTTTTTTTACTACTGGACTAAATACCAATCCGTTTTGGAAATACTGTTACCCCCCAATTCACATACTGGTCTTGCTCCTCAGGTGTCTCGGCGCTCATGCCCACTTTTACCTGTGTGTCTTTTACCTGTTCGAGCACGTGTTTTACGCAGTCTTCCACCGTCCGATATGGAAATTGGGGATGCGCCTCAATGCTAAACATCAGATCGTTTGGTCCGAAGTTCAACACATCGACCCCTGGCTTGGCCAACTGCGCAGCATTGATTACTGCTTCGACGGATTCAATTTGAATTGCCAGCCATCCGTAAGCATTCCACCAGGCAGCGTATTCCAACCGGTCTGGTCGTTCGTCCAGCCCCACCCGATTTACGCCACCCCAACTGCGTTTGCCCATCTGGGGATAATAAAAGGCGTTCAGCGCTTCATCTACAATTGCTTCGCTTTCGACTTCTGGCACCATAATCCCCGAAGGTCCCAGGTCGAGATAATTGCCGATCAGATAGGCGTGTTGGGTGTGCTTAATCCGAATCTGAACGGGTAAATTAAAATCCTGAGCCATGATGCAGAAAGCCACCAGGTGGGCTTCGTTAAAAGGCCCGTGTTGTGCATCCACATTTAGATAGTCACATTCGTGTTTTGCCAGAATATCTGTTAATTCTTCCTTTTCAATATCCATTGGTACGCCAATAGAATTTACAATTTTACCGTTTCGAATCCGCTGTTTTAGAGTTTGTTCTGACATTATATACCTCGCGTTTAGTCCAGGTTGTAGAGTTCCCGGGCATTTTCGGCCATAATTTGTTTTTTTATATTTCGGTCCGATATATTGCGCAGTGCCTGGTCGGGCGAATCAAAATCCCAGTGCGGATAATCGGTCGCAAACATCAGTTTGTCGTCCATGTCCATGTGCGCCAGCATTTGTTCGAAATGCGCCGGGTTTGAAGGTTCTTCTACCGGCTGTGTGGTTAGGTAGAAATGATCCCGGATATATTCCGAGGGTAGCCGCTTCAAATAGGGGACTTCCATTTTGAGTTTTCGGTACCAGCTATCCATCCGCCACATCAATGGCACCACCCATCCGAAACCGCCTTCGATTAGAACGATCTTTAAGTCGGGAAATTGCTCAAAAACCCCTTCGTACACATAGCTCGTTACCTGTGCCTGAAATGCCATGGGCATCCCGCCGTGATCCTGAATATAATGCGCCGCTTTGCCTGCGCCTGTAATCGGGCCAATACCCGTGCCGCCAAAGTGAATGCCGATGGGAAGGTCGTAGTCAACGGCTGCCTCGTAAATTTTCCAGTATTTACGGCGGCCCAGCGGTTCCATTGTTCGGGCCATGAACATCAGTTGTACAAATCCCGGGTGATCGCCCAGGCGTTCAATTTCAGCGACGGCGAGATCGGCGTCTTCATACGCGACGGTCAGGGATGCGCGCAACCGCTCATCTTTTTCCAGCCATTCGGCTATTTGCCATTCATTAACCGCTTGTG
>JAGWBW010000335.1:1830-4435 GCA_021295695.1 Candidatus Latescibacterota bacterium | reverse complement strand
TTTGCATCTCTACTTGACGGAATAAGATCCGGAGCGATCCTCGATCCAGCCTTCCGAGCAATTGTAGAGCGTGACTTAAAGGACGGACAACATCGCAACCCCGACGAAAACAAAGATTACTTTACCACTGCCTACTTCCATCGCCCAGAGGAACTAACTGCCGAAATCACTGAATGCGGATTCACCCAATGTCAGACATTGGCTATAGAAGGTACCGCCTGGTTGCTCGGAGATATAAAAGATCAACTGGAAGACCCCAAACGCCGCGAGATACTTCTCGATGCAATACAGAAACTTGAGGCAGAGCCATCTCTACTTGGCGCTTCTCCGCACATTATGGCAGTGGCTCAAAAACCTTGAGTACTTTTCCTTGATACATCATCATTTTTCAGGAAGACCATCCCTGACATTCTTCAGGAATCAACAAAAATGACTTCAAACAAAAGAAGCGATGATATGGACCCTCGGCTTGCATTGGCTTTGTCCGAAATAGACGCCATTGTGCAAATAACGCCCAATCTAACACTTGATGAAGACTATTTGCCCGGGTTTCCAGGCGGAACGAATACTGCTCTTTTTGGTCACCTAAATGGCAAACCCATCGTCTTTAAATATTTCCATAACAAAGACAGAAAGGACCATGAGGAAAAAGTATTGGAACTCTTCCAGAAAACTGGATATGTACCTCAACTTTATCCGATCAAAAATGATTCTGTCCTCATAATCGAACGATTGCCCGGACTACCGTTTTTCATGGTTGAAGAGAATGTAAGTTTGGAGGAATGGGAAGGACTTTTTAATCAACTGGGACAGGTGCTCGCGGAAATTGTCAAAATTGCCCCTGGCGCTGATTTAGCAATTTCTGGAAGACAAAGTCTGCCGCGTGAACCTGGGTTTGACTACAAATTTTACTGCACTGCAAATTTAGAAACATTCTTTGACACAGTCATAGAAATATCCGCTGACGTCTTAGAAACGTGCGATTTACCACATCAGTCTCTCTTAGAGAATTCTCTCAATGATCTACGGGCAAATAGAGATGCGATTCTGGCATATCGCAGTTTTACTTTTTTAGACGATTTTCATTATAGCAACATCATCGCCCAGGGTCCCACTCTGCAAGGATTCATAGATCTGGAGATGTCGCGCTACAGCAATGAAGTCCTGGTCCTCGGATCTGTTATGGCTTCCGTTATACCCAGCCAATTAGAACGCTGGTCCTGGATTAAAACGGGTTATGAGTCTGTCCGCGGAAATAGACTTGATCCAGAAACAATCTACCTATCAGAAATTGTTGCGCCGTTTAATCGGTGGATTCGGTTTATGTGGTATTGGGGGTGTGACGAAGTACCAGCCTGGGCAAAAGAAAAAAATCTCCGAATGTCAGTCATTCAAGATATTAAGGACATCGTGAATATCATTGAGTCGTTGAGAGCTATTTCCTGATGAGAGGAAAAACAAATATGTGGACGCCGGTTGAAACTCAATTTTACGCCAAACAGAATCCCATTGGGATAATATGCATCGGCGACTTTGAAGAAGCTCATACAATCCGAACATTTGCTGAACAGCTAAACCTGGTAGTCAGATTCTATAGAATGGGAACACCGGGTGATTTTCTGAAGGTCATCAGTCGTGAACCTGAATTGCCTCCCTGCATCATTATCTGCGGTCATGGAGATGAGAATGGGATCGTCTTCGGCGATTATATGGAGGGCATTGATACATCAATGCTAAAGGACGAGAGCATGCCGCCAGAGAGCATTGAAAAACATGCAAATCTGACTGATCGAATTGTTGTGAATACATGTTGTGTAGGCGGGACAGACGCAATGGCAAGCGCATTCTTGAAGAGTAATCCGAGATGCTACATTGGATCTTTGGATTACCAAAATGCCGCGTCAACGTCCATCTTCTTGACATTATTTCTGGATCAGTTATTGCGGAAAAATAAGCCAGCGCTGGAAGCGTCACGTCACTTTGCTTTTTATGATTCCAATGGACGTCAAAAAATCGAATAGGTCTCATATTGCGTGGCCGTGGCACTAAGGAATTTCTAATATCGCGGGAAGATCAGTCAATGAACTGATTTCGTAATCGGCCTTGATCCCAGTGTCATTGGTCAGACCATCGCGATTTAGCCAGACCGTATGCGCTCCGGCTGCATGTGCACCTGCAACATCCTGTTCCAGGGAATCTCCCACATGTAATAGCTGATCCAGCGGGCAGCCCGCCCTCTGTTCGGTAATCTGAAAAATTCTTCGATCGGGCTTCGCAACACGCACATCCTGGGCAAAAACAACAAAGTCAAAACGGTCTGCGAGACCACAGCGTTCCGGGTAACTATTCCCATTTGACAAAAGCCCGATCTTGAAATGTGGGACTAAAATATCAAGCGCAGGCACAACATCATTATACAACTCAATATCTTCGAAACGATGCTTCAGATATATCTTATTGAGATGCATAGCCAGATCACTGTCCGGATATTCAACATATTCAAGCGTTCTCTCAAATGCCATCCGCCTGATCTCCTCGAGATTCCAGACCTCACCTTTCACTTCCTCAGCAAGCCGATTGCGAATCGCAATCATATCCTCAACAG
>JAGWBW010000335.1:1187-1547 GCA_021295695.1 Candidatus Latescibacterota bacterium | reverse complement strand
ATGCTTCGGCTACGCTCAGCATGACAAAACGCCGGACATGCGTAACATCAGGTATTAATTTTAAAACAGCTTCTTAGTGTTCATTTTCGGACACCACTGTATCAAAATCGGACACTTTTTAAGACGTCAGTTTTGGGTAATTTTCGTAACTTGTTGTAATATCAATACTTGAATTTTTCGGCACAGTTTTTGCTTTAATATTATATGGGAACTGGTATCATATTACGTGACACTAAGGGCTTTCCAATGATTTGTCAAAGGGGTCTCCCCATGTGGAAAAATTATCTCACCATAATCATACGAAACATCCGCAATCACAAACTTTATTCATTGATTAACATAGTCGGACTATCGGTGGGC
>JAGWBW010000335.1:0-1082 GCA_021295695.1 Candidatus Latescibacterota bacterium | reverse complement strand
TGGCACGCTGGGACCCTTAGGCCCTGCTCTCAAAGCCGACTTCCCCGAAATCGAGGCAATGACCCGAATCTATACCGGTTCTTCCTGGGTTCAGTACAAAGATAAGGGATTCCGTGAAAGATTCTGGGTTGCTGATAGTAGTTTTTGGGATGTGTTCACATTTCCTTTGCTCAAGGGCGATCGCCAAGCTCTACTGAAACATCCTTATTCTATAGTTATTACGGAAACCACTGCACAAAAGTATTTTGGTAGCGAGGATCCCATCGGTAAGATTGTTACGGTAGAAGATCGCTACACAGGGGGAGATTATGAGATAGTAGGCATCTTGAACGGCTTTTTGACGTTTACAGTTTCTTCTTCTCCATTTATGCAAACGGTTTGGGAAGTATGGCGCAAATCTTCCTTTCGTCCTGTCAAAACTTATCTCTTGCTTTCTGAAGGCACTTCCCCTGCTGATTTAGAGCATAAATTGCCGGACTTTACTACCCGCTATTTTGATCTTGAAACGCGTGCAAACACAACGTATCACCTGCAACCTTTTCGCCGGATCTATCTCTACTCATATTCAGACTACGGTATAGCAGGTGGTGGAGACATTACTTATGTCTATTTATTTTCTGCAATCGGTGCGCTAATTCTCCTGATCGCTTGTGCGAACTTTATGAATTTGGCAACCGCGCGTTCGGCCAAAAGGGCAAGAGAAGTGGGCATTCGCAAAACCGTCGGTGCACACAAACTTCAATTAATCAACCAATTTTTCAGTGAATCGCTATTCCTATCATTCCTATCTTTACTATTTTCAATTTCACTGATTGAGCTTGTCCTGCCAGCATTTGAACAATTTGTGGGCATAGACTTGCATTTTGGCATCTCTGAACTCCTCATAATGATCATCCTTACCGTGCTTATGGGCTTCATCGCTGGAAGCTATCCCGCTTTCTTTCTCTCAAGTTTTCAACCCATACAGGTATTAGGAGGCAAGTACTCAAACACCTTAAAAGGTGTTCGCATACGAGAGATCCTGATCGTCTTTCAATTCTGTGTGTCTATCGCCCTCATAATTTGCACTGGCCTGGTCTATC
>JAGWBW010000334.1:3951-5466 GCA_021295695.1 Candidatus Latescibacterota bacterium | reverse complement strand
CGCACCGGATGCTCACGCTCGGGCGGATAAATCTCGACCACATCGCCCCGCACCCGAAACGCGGCTGGCTCAAAAGCCACATCATTGCGCGTAAAATGAATATCCACCAGCTTGCGCAACATCGCATCGCGATCCATCTCTGCACCGCGGTCCAGAATCACCAGATGATCTTCGTATTCATCCGGATTGCCAATACCGTAAATACACGACACACTCGCCACAATGATCACATCTCGCCGCTCCATCAAAGCACTCGTCGCGCGCAGGCGCAAGCGGTTGATCTCATCGTTAATATCCGCTTCTTTTTCAATAAACGTATCCGTAACCGGTTTATATGCTTCGGGCTGGTAATAATCGTAATACGAAATAAAATACTCCACCGCATTATTAGGGAAAAAACTGCGAAATTCACCGTAGAGTTGCGCCGCCAGGGTTTTGTTGTGGGAAATCACGATCGTGGGCTTTTGAACATCTTCAATCACCTTGGACATAGAAAAAGTCTTACCCGTACCCGTTGCCCCCATCAAAGTCTGGTATGGTAGCCCATTTCGAATACCCTCGGCAAGTTCTTCAATCGCCTGGGGCTGATCGCCAGCAGGCTCAAAAGGCGATACCACTTCAAATCGCGGCATAATGATTCCCTCAAAAAATTAGTGATAAAGTTCACCCATCCCTGGGAAAACCCCCAACCCTCATTACCCTTTGTGTCTTAGTGTCTTTGTGTGAGATCCCTCACCTGGCCCCAGCCCCTTGACTCACATCCCATAACTACTTTAATTTAGACAGAGATTTACTGAAACGCAAGGTCAACCCCGCTATTTCTATCCGCAGGCGAACTCACAGGAGATTCCCGTGAAAATTTTTCTCAAAAGTACAGTTCTGTTCGCACTATTTGCCCTGATGACCTGCGGGGGAAATAGTCAGGATACACTGGGACCGGGAGATTCGGGCAATCCTCCTGACACCTCTGGCGGCACGCCATCCGACAATACTCAGCCTTCTGGTTCAATCAATCGCGCGCCACAAGATGGCGGCAATTTTCTCAGTGAGTTTCCCACAGACAGGATTCTATCAGGCGGCGTACCTCCCGATGGCATACCAGCACTCACCGATCCCCCATTTGTCGATCTCACCTCCAGCGAAGCCGCTTACCTCAGCGATGAGGACCTCGTCCTCGGCGTGGTCCTCAATGGTGTAGCGAAAGCCTATCCCCACAACATGGGCTGGTGGCACGAAATCATCAACGACGTGGTTGGCGAACAGCCTATTGTCGTGAGCTTTTGCCCACTAACGGGAACGGGACTCATCTTTAACGGACAGGGCAACGACCAATCGCGCATTCATTGTGGGGTCTCCGGTTTGCTATTCAACAACAACCTCATTATGTACGACCGCCGTCAACAGGGAATCCTGTATCCCCAGATGATCCATATCCCGGTTGAAAGTGGAACCGAAGAATTACAACTCCTGCCCGTAATCGAAACCACCTGGCGCTACTGGAAACAACTCTATCCC
>JAGWBW010000334.1:3544-3945 GCA_021295695.1 Candidatus Latescibacterota bacterium | reverse complement strand
GTTTACGCACCCAGCAGATACCAGAGCTATCCCTATGGCAACTATCGGGACCCGAATACCGCGCCGCTTTTCCCCTCCTTTCCCAGTTTGACCGACAATCCAACCGCACAGATATTTCCCCCCAAAACCCTCACACTGGGTATCCGTTTCGGCGAAACAGCCAAAGCCTATCCCTTCCCCACCCTGGGGACAGAAACCGTCATCAACGACGTAGTCGCTGGCAATGCCATTCTCGTCGTCTATTACCATCAGGAGCAATACGCAATACCTTTTGACCGGGAGGTTGACGGTCAGACCCTCACATTTGAAAAAGCACTTCCCCGCGATACGGTCTATCCCTTTCTCCTGCGCGACCAGGAGACGGGCAGCACCTGGAACCTGAAAGGCGAAGCTATTGCCGG
>JAGWBW010000334.1:2469-3281 GCA_021295695.1 Candidatus Latescibacterota bacterium | reverse complement strand
CGCGAACCCGATCCCAACCGCCTCTATGAACCCGGAGACCGCGCCCACTATCGCGAAAATGGACACTACAATTCACAAGCACTCTTCATCGACCTGTTTTACGGCCTGAGCGATCGCATCGACTTCGGCATACAAATCCCCTACTATCGCCGAAAATTTGAAAACATCGGCTTCAGACCGGCGAATATCGCATCGGGTTTTGGTGACACGCGAGGAATTGCCAAAATCAACATTGCACAAACCCCTGTTGTGAGCACAATAAAATTTGGAACCAAAGTTCCTACAGGCAAGTTTCAAAACCAGGATGGGATTATTTCTGCTGGCGAAGGCCAATGGGATTTTGAATTAATTGCACAAATTGGCCGATCTTTTTGGCCCTTCCCATTTTACGCCAATATCGATCTGGGGTATCGCGTCCGCCTGCAAAACAATACCACCAATTACGATCCTGGCGACGAGTGGTTTTTAAACTCAGAAATAGGTTATAATCCCATCGACAAACTCCTCTTCGTCCTCAAATTAGAGGACATCAGAGGTAGGCCATCCCGCGTATTGGGCCTCAAACTATCTAGCGATATCAGACGCATTACCTATTTTGCGCCCACGCTCCTCATAGGTCCTTTTCAAAACCTGAGCTTCGAAACCTCGGTGCGTATAAGCGCCGGTGGACGCAATTTTCCCGCTGGCTATATATGGACCGCAGGGATTTCATACTCGGGTCCCGTATCTAAAGAAAGGTAAAACATGAACACTTCCACACCACATCCTAACTCGTGTATAAAGTTCCTTCTCGCCATCGCCCTCTGCGCCCT
>JAGWBW010000334.1:0-2082 GCA_021295695.1 Candidatus Latescibacterota bacterium | reverse complement strand
TCGGCGGATCTCTTTATCCCGCCCCCATGTACGCCAATATCGACCTGGGGTTTCGCCTGCGGCAAGAAAACGACACGGGCTATGACCCGCCAGAAGAGTTGATATACAACGCCGAGATAGGCTACAGTCTCACGGACAAATTCCTCCTCGCACTCAAATTGGAAGGCATTCACGGCGATGACAGACGCATCACCAATATTGCCCCTACAGTCCTGATTGGCCTTAATCAAAACCTGAGCCTCGAAACCTCCATGCGTATGGCCGTCAGCGGGCGCAAGTCTTTCGCTGGCAACATGTGGGCGATAGGAATTTCTTATCAAAAGTAGGAAAGAACCGCGAGAGCGATATTTTTTAGCGGGCGGATTTTCGTCCGCTCTTCTTTTTTTACAAAATCACATGCTCGCCACCCGTACCCAAACGCCCGTGATCCCAGGGCGTAATCCAGTCTTCGGCAATATCCATTCCAAATCCCGGCGCATCCGACGGCACCAGATAGCCATCTTTGGGCACGGACACGCCCGGCATCCGCGCGACCTCTTCCAGAGGCACGCCCACGGGTGTGCTCAAATGAAATTCACACAAAGTACACTCGGGCATCGCATAGCAAAAATGCTGTCCATAAGCCGAATTACAGCCCCCGTGCGGACTGCTCTTAATACCAGCGGCTTCGGCAATATGATGAATCTTCACAGCCTCGGTCATCCCCCCGCACCAGTGCAAATCGGGTTGCACGACATCCACACAGCGATTTTCCACAAGTTGGCGAAACGGTATCCGCGTGTGGTGATCCTCACCGGTTGCGATCGGGATCCAGGTCATGGCTTTTTTTAATTGAATATGTCCTTCGAGATCTTCTGGAAACAGCGGCTCTTCCATCCACCGCAATTCGTAGGGCCTGAGCCGTTCTCCCAGACGAATGGCAAATTCCACATCGTAAGCCATCACGGGATTGATCATCAACTCGGCATTCACGCCCACAGTTTCTCGCGCAAGGGCGACCTTTTCTTCCATAATATTCATACCCGTGATACCCTGTTCGTAATGCACGGGATTCGTAATTTTAAACGCCTCAAATCCAAGCTCCATCGACCAATCCAGGTCATCGCCTGTACAATAACACCGAATTTTCTCGCGAGAAGGTCCCCCGAGCAATCTGTAAACCGGCTGATCGAGCAACTTCCCCTTCAAATCCCACAGAGCCAGATCAATTGCACTCTGCGCGCAAGCAGACAACCCCAGCGACCCATGCCTTTTGGAAGCCCGCCACATCATATCGTTGAGATGCTCTGTCGCAAAACAATCGCGTCCTTCCAATAGTGGCGCGTAAAAAGCATCGACCAATGCGGCAACCGGTTCGCCAAACCCCGTTCTGCCGAGACCCCATGTACCATCCTCAGCCGTTATTTTGACCCATACGCCCCGTCCGCCAATACCAGGCGACTTGCTCGGCACATCTGGCGGAAACTCCGGATATTTATTCATCGGCAGGCCAATCGGCGACGAATGCCGCCAACTCGAACGCCGTGCAGGTGTTGTCGGTTTCTGTTGCGGAATGGAAACATTCACAGCTTCAATGGATTTAATCTTCATAATTCCCCCTGTTCATGTGTTGAGTATATAGCCAAAAATGAGAAATGTAACCCCAGCTCCTACAATACTACCCACCAAAACCTGAGACACAGAATGTGCCTGTAATACGAGCCGCGCCCACGAAACCAGCCCCGCGGGAACAACCGCCCACCAACCACCATAAAGCGCGATTACCACACCACAAGCAGCCCAAAGCCCCATGGCGTGTAAGCTAATTTTCCACCGCATCGTTATCAACAGTGAGATAGTGCCTAGAGCTGCAACACAGACCATCAGCGCGTATAGTGCGGGCGGTGAGTGTATTAAATAAAGAATGCCAACCCCCAGCCAGGAACTCGCTGAAAAAAAGAAAAGTGGTCGCAGCCGATCGCGGCGCTCTGGAATAAACAACTCGCTGATCTCACCTCGACGACGCATGTGCAACACCGCGAACCAGGGCGCGAAAACTGTAAAAAAAAGTGCGACCAACACACACAATACAATCCAGGTACC
>JAGWBW010000333.1:3199-4100 GCA_021295695.1 Candidatus Latescibacterota bacterium | reverse complement strand
CGCGTAAAGTTGATCCCTGTGTGAATAAAATCCCTAAAATTTGATTCTGTAATATACGCATCTGTCCAGTTGGACATACTGCCGTCAGCGCGAAAGAACGTGCAATCTTCAACGGTTGTCCTGGAAAAGTCTGCGCCCAACATTTGGGCATGATCAAAGGTACAGTCCAAAAATTTGGCTTCTCGAAAAATCGCTCTGGTGAGATTGGCCCTGCTAAAATCGCAACGCGTGAAAATCGATTGTGAGTGATCTGAAAAGGATAGATTGAGACCAGAATAATCCTGGTCCGTGTGCTCGCAATTTTTCCCCTTTCTCGATACCTCGGCGGAACGACCATTCGCGTTCAAAAGGTAATTTACCGATACCTTACCCTTTGTCTCATCGTCAATAAATTCAGCTAACTTCAACGCAATGCGGCGTTGGAGTCTAACATTTCCCTCCTTTGCGCGATGCACTGTTGATTGTGGGACATCTGAACAACTTGTGACATACTCCAGCGTAAGCCAATCATTCTGCTCGAATAGCCAACGCAGTTCACGCGATATTTTCTGACTTGAATTTTCTTGCTGCACTTCTCCCCCCCCCTAAAAAATGGAATAAAATGGAACAACAGTAACTTGCTTATTCGTGGGTTAAATTATATTATGAATTGCCGTTAAGCGATACTCAAGTACGGCACGGCATAAAATCATGCACACACGATGTGGTCTGTGTTGTGCTTTTGAGTCAAAGGGATCTGCCCGGCAGCCCACACACCCGTTCGGCTATTATTTTTTTACTTTTACATCAGCTTTATGCATGCGTTTGTATGTTAATTTAAAACATAATAATTTCTTCTTAAAAAGTCAATTTTTGTTATATACCTCTCTATCCAATATCATCCATACTTATGGAAAACTCA
>JAGWBW010000333.1:0-3150 GCA_021295695.1 Candidatus Latescibacterota bacterium | reverse complement strand
GATCTGTTATTTGGTGAAGGATTAGGTGGGAACTCTATGGCACTGATGGAAGTGATCGTTGGCCTTGAAAAGGCTTTTGGGATCGAAATATCTGATGAAGAGTTAATCATGGATGTTTTTGAGACTGTAAATAATATTGCTGAGTTTATCAAATCCAAAATATCCTGAATGAACAAAAACGTCTGGGCGGCACGGGCTGAACCGGGCTATTAGGTTCAAACATATCATCTGACTCCTGTCTTCAAAGTCCCGACCTCCGGGCCTTAATATCGGAAATCTGAACGGTGATTTTCTTAATACCTGCTACAACCCGTGATCTGATCAGAGGACTTTAGACAAACTATGAAAAACATATTGCCCATTGCTACGCCGCCCATCATTGGCTATTTACATCACGCCTATCCACTCACTATCCTCGCCCACTCGACGACGTATCTGCCATGGTTGTATAGCCATTACATCCAGCTCCACTGTCCGAACAGTCTCCTAGATAGCAGGCACAGCAGAACAGTAAAGTTCAATTTCTATCGCAGCCCCGATCAACGATTTACCATTTCTCCCTATTTAAAAGTTCAGATTTTGAACAGAGACCTGGTCTTCAAATCTCCGACAGATATTGTGCCATTCATCATCGCCTGTATTGACAAAGGCTATTACGTCCGATTGGCCGTAGATGAATATTTCCTGCCCGACAGTCCTGCGTATCGCAAAAGACAGTTTATTCACGAAACCCTCATCTACGGCTATGATAAGCAGACCTTTATCGGCATCGGTTACAACAAACAGGGAGATTACGCCGCCTATCACATCGCGTTTTCCGAGTTGGAACAGGCGGTTTTGCATGCCAACCTGAAAGGTCATTACGATCCAGATGGATTGCGGTTATTCAAATATGACCCGCATGCCCAATACGATTTTGACATCCGCCTGGTGTGCGAACACCTCGAGGACTTCCTCTCTTCGCGCAATACATCCCAACGCTTTCGCATGCTTGCAAATCCCACAGACGGAGCTTATGGCCTCGCGACTTATGAGTGCTTGAAGCATTTTCTCGCATCACACATCCTATGGGAGCACAAAAAATGCATGGTTGAGAGACTCAAATACATGGAAACGCATGGCTATATAGAGCTCGAGGATGGGTTCTCGGTTCAATGTGATGAATTGGCGCGCACGGCCGGAATGATCCGCATGATGTTGCTCAAATTTAGAAAGACGCGCAACCCGGACCTCATTCACCGCATGTGTTCGCATTTGGATGCTCTCGCCGAAGAGGAACGCGGTCTGCTTCAGTATTTGTTGAACAAACTCGAGGCAGTTTGTCTCTGACCGAGATGAAATTGTGCCTAAAAAAGAAAGAATACACAGGATGGAAAAGTACATTGACACCGCTGATCCCAATGTGTACGGCCCTGAAAAAATGGGAGACCTCTTGGGAAATGTTAAACATATATACGGCCCTAAGGAAGTCCAATACGACAGGAATGAGTTAATTGCGCTCTGTGTCGTCCGGGATGGAAGAGTATATATTCAGTCTTTTATGGAGCATTATCTTGCGATGGGATTTAAACATATTGTATTGCTCGACAATAACTCCATAGACGATACCATTGAGATCGCGAAGCCCTATGAGAATATTACAGTGTTACAGACAACATTGCCTTTCAAGAATTATAAGTTTCTGATGAAACAGTTTCTTATCAGACGTTTCGGTGAGCACAGATGGTCTCTCTGTGCGGACATAGATGAATTATTCGACTTTCCTTTTTCTGACATTTTAACTTTGGGTGAGTTTGTCGAGTACTTAAATGCCAACACCTTTACAGCGGTTGTGGCTTATATGTTAGACATGTTTTCAGATGGACGGTTAGACGAAATGGCTAATGCGGATGAAGACCTAAAAAACATATACCGCTATTACGATATTACTGGAATTCAAAACCTAAATTTTGAGGAATTTTGCCCACATAACAAAATTACCAACCCTCGGATCGCGAATTATCGAGGCGGAATCCGCGATACACTCTTCAATACTTATGACAGATTGACAAAAACCCCTTTGATCTTCTGTGATGGCAAAATTAAGCCAATGTGGTATTCCTCTCACAAGGTCAAATCGGCATTGATTGCAGATATTAGCGTGGTTCTCTATCATTACAAATTTGCTGATGATTTTATTAAATTTGTGAAAAGGGTCGTGCGAGAAGAGAATTACTATAAAAATTCTGAAAAGTATAAACAATATCTGGAAGTTTTGGAGGAAAACCCCAAACTCAGCATTATGCGGGAAACCGCCAGGGAACTGACGAGTGTGAACGATCTCATAGAAAATCGCTTTCTCGCAATCTCCGAGAAGTTTGTAGATTGGATTCAGAAAAAGCATTCCGGGATAAGACCAACCCCAAAAGGTCTATAACTGCGTCCTTGCTTATCGAAAGAAGATTGGACTTGACCCGTTTTGGTGGGTACCTTATGAGTAGTAAGAAAGGAGACCCACTATGCCACCAACCCGTCCACCTTATCCACCCGAGTTGAAGCGCCAGATCGTCGAGCTTGTGCGTGCTGGCCGCAGTCCTTCTGAACTGGCCAGAGAGTTTGAGCCAACCGCTCAGACCATTCAAAACTGGGTACGCCAGGCTGATCAAGATGAGGGACTTCGAGCAGACGGCCTTAAGAGCGATGAACGCGAAGAGTTGCGTCGCCTTCGACGTGAGAATAAGCAGTTGCGCATCGAGCGCGAGATCCTGTCAAAAGCAGCAGCCTGGTTCGCAGCGGAGACCGACGCGATCCCCAAAAAATCTTCGCGTTCGTGAAAGCGCACCAGGCACTTTGGCCTATCGCCACGCAATGCCGAGTCTTGGGTGTTTCCCTCAGTGGGTATTATGCTTGGCGAGCACGTCCAGCATCTAAACGAGCAAAGGTCGATGCGGACCTGAAGAAGTATATCGAAGCCTTTCACACCCGGTCAGATGGCACTTATGGTGCCCCTCGCATCTGGAAAGATCTGATGGATGTGGGCGTTCGAATAAGTAAGAAGCGCGTGGCACGTCTGATGCGTGAGATGGGCATTTATGGCGTTTCTCGCCGAAAGAGCACGCAAACGACTGTTAAGGCGCAAAAGGATAGAAAGGCTCCTGATCTGGTAAAGCG
>JAGWBW010000003.1:38352-53151 GCA_021295695.1 Candidatus Latescibacterota bacterium | reverse complement strand
TATTGAGTTGCTTGTTTGCCTTTGTATTTGAAGCTTTGAGAAATCTGACTCCGGAGAATAGGGCCAAACTCGATGCCATATCAGATGAATTGTGAGTAAGCGAGATATTTCCATGCAAAAATTTTCCCGGGATTCTACAATTCTCACCACCACAGTTGGGTCTTATCCGTTGCCCGCTTGGCTCGTGGCAGCACCGGGTGACACTGCTGTTGTGGATGCTACGCGCGTTATTTTTGATACGCAGCGTCAAGCTGGGATTGATCTGCCCACCGATGGCGAACTCTACCGTTTTGACATCAACCACCCAGAGACCAATGGTATGATCGAATATTTTGTGCGTCCTATGGGTGGTACGCGCGCCGATTTTGGACGCACTGAGGTCGAGACATTTCGCCAGCGACAATCTATGGACTTTCGCGCCAAACCCGCTGCTGTTGTCGATGGCGCGCTCTCAGAGGGTTCGCTCGATTTGTTATCCGACTGTTTGCGCGCTGCAACCGTCGCAGGTGGTCCCTTCAAATTTACGCTTACCAGCCCCTATATGCTTGCCCGCACCTTGCTCGACAATTACTACGGTGATTTTGAAGCCCTGCTCATGGGTGTGGCAGATGTGTTGGCCGATCAGGTGCGCGGCCTGCCATGCGCCTGTGTACAGGTCGATGAAGCCAATATTCCGGGTAACCCTGAAGACGGACCTATCGCAGCGAAGGCGATTAATAGGGTGCTCGACGCGATTGATCCCGATACTGAAAGAGCCGTTCACTTTTGTTTTGGAAATTACGGTGGGCAAACCATCCAACGCGGCACCTGGCACGCACTCATTGATTTTCTCAACGATCTGCACACCGATCACCTCGTGCTCGAACTCGCCCATCGCCCTGATGATGATCTGGTTGCTCTAAAAGAAATTGATCCGCGCATCAAACTCGGCATTGGCGTGATCGACATCAAAATCAATCACGTTGAAACTGCCGAACAGATTGCCCGGCGTCTCGATCACGCCGAAAAAGAACTCGGCCCGGGGCGCATTGCATTTATTCATCCCGATTGCGGGTTCTGGATGCTCAAACGCTCGGTGGCCGACCTCAAGATCACAGCCCTCGCACAAGGCAGAGATCTCTATTTGGGGAAATCAACCACAGCATAGGCAGTTATGCTCGAATGACTCGCCTTCATATCCCGCCCTGTACATTCTATCATGCGCTATATTTCTATATTTTTTTTCAATCTCCTGATCTGGGGATTATCAACAGGTGTTTTTGCTCAGACACGCGGTACGATTGTTACTATTGCCGGTGGTGGTTTGGAAGATGGCGATAATATACTGGCAACGGATGTTGTGCTCAATCGTCCGCTTGGAATTGCGCTCGATATACAGGGCAATCTCTATATTGCGGATACAGACAACCACCGCATCCGACGGGTGGATGTACTAACGGGTATCATCACAACAGTCGCGGGTACTGGAGAACCTGGGTTCTCGGGCGATGGCGGGCCCGCGACAAGTGCATTGCTCAATACCCCCAATGCTATTGCGGTTGATAGCGCGGGCAATATTTATATCAGCAGTGGTGGTGCGAGTGAAGAAGATGTTCACAATCGGCGCATTCGGCGCATTGATTCTTCCGGTATCATCACTACGGTCGCGGGTACGGGCGAAGGTGGTTTCAACGATCTGGTGGTACCTGCACTACAAGCCACGTTCCACGAAATTGTCGCGCTGACGATGTTGGGCGATATAGCTCTTTTAATCTCCGATAGTCTCGATGAGAATGGACAGGGCAACAATCGCGTGCGGCAATTCAATCTGGCGAATAATACCATAGGCACAATCGCGGGCAATGGCAGTAATCAGGCGTCAAATAGTCAGGATGGTAGGCAGGCAACTCGGGCGGGTTTAACCCCTGGACAATTGGCTGTGACGGGCAATGGCGATCTTTTGATTGCCGATTTTGACAATGGACGCATTCGCCGCATTAGCAGGACAATGCAAGATACAATCGTCGTTGCCGTGATCAACACCGTAGCCGGACGGGGAGCGACCTCTGCGGAAGAACTGTCAGAAGATCTCTATAAGGGCGATGGTGGGCTGGCGATAAGGGCTTTATTTTTTTCTCCTTTGGGCGTTGCTGTCGATGAAGCTGGCAATATCTATATCGGCGATACGGGCAATAATCGCATTCGCGTGGTCGAAGCGGAAACGGACACTGTGCTGACTGTCGCGGGAACGGGTATTGAGGGCGCGGGGTCTGAAGGCACACCCGGCCTTTTGTCTGATCTGGGGCAGCCCACGCACTTGCTGATTGATGGCAATGGGGACCTCATATTTATTGATTTTGTCAATAATCGCATCCGCAAACTGCGCGATCCCGCGTTCCGAATGCCTCTTTTCAATACTGTCTCCACGGATATCATCTTTGGTCGAGTTAGCGTTGGCGATCCCGCTGTGCGCAGTTTGCGCGTTGAAAATCGAGGGAATTTGTCCGTCCGGATTGAAACAGCTATTTCCGATAACCCAGGGTTTCGCGTTTTGTCAGAATTGCCCTTCGAAGTCGGCATTGCACAAATCGCTGAACTTGAGATTGTATTTGATCCTGTACAAACAGGTGTGGCGAGAGGTGTTATCACTATTACCACTAATGACTCGCGTACACCTTCTGCCACGGTCAATGTGCAGGGATGGGGAGATGCCGCCAATATCGGACTCTTTCCATCCGATGTTTTAGTTTTTGATCGCACCGCTATTGGGCAATCTCAAACGTTGTCGGTACGCATTTCCAACCTCGGTGCTGGTGTGCTGGTGGTTCCCAATGCCACTGTGACCGACTCGCAATTTGTTGTCGAACAAACCGATGTTCTCCGCATTGAATCCGGACAAAGCCAGCGACTTCCCATTATCTTCCGCCCACAGTCCGAAGATCTCCAACAAGCTGTGCTGACCATTTTTAGCAACGCGCCAGGAAACCCTACTGTTAGACTCCAATTGCAGGGCATTGGGCAAAGTGCCCAGTCCGGCGGATTTGTCAATGTGGCGCACAACACGGGTTTGGGAGACACGGGTGCGGGATTTGGCGCAGCCTGGGCAGATTTTGATAACGATAATGATCCGGATCTCTATCTCGTACGCAGCAGAGAACCCAATCGCTTATATCGCAACGACGGTGTGGGCTTCACAGATATTGCGTCCGAGATGGGTGTTGACGATTCCGGCGATGGCAGCGCTGGGATATGGGGCGATGTAGATGGCGATGGGGATCTCGACCTTTATGTCACCAACTTTGGCGAATCCAATCGCTTGTATCGCAACGATGGTGCGGGATTTACAGATATTGCCGCCACTTTTGGGGTTGACGACTCCGGAGATGGGTATGGCGCGGCATGGGCAGATTATGATCGCGATGGGGATCTCGACCTTTATGTTGCCAATTTTGGTGCGAACCGCTTTTATCAGAACAATGGCAATGGTTTTTCCGAGCGTTCTGATAGTCTGGGCATAGGCGATATAGAAAGTGGTATTCAACCCACCTGGGGCGATTTCGACAATGATGGAGACCCCGATTTATTTTTAGCGAATAGCGGACCCAACCGTCTTTTTCGCAATGACGGCGAGCAATTCACGTCTGTAGAAAATGTTTTTAGCCCGGTTGATACCGGGCCGAGTTTTGGCGCGACCTGGGGTGATTTCGACAATGATGGGGATCTCGATCTGTTTATCCCTTATTTTGGTGCGGCTAATAGATTTTATACCAATGAAGGCAATGGCGCGTTCAGAGATCGCGCGCCAGAGATGATGCTCAATCACGATGGGCGAGGTAGAGGCGCGGTATGGGGAGATTTTGACAATGATGGAGATCTCGATCTCTATGTGACAAATAGCGGTCAGCCCAATTTGTATTACCAAAATGAGGATGGGCGTTTTGTAGAGATGTCCGACTCTTTGGGCGTTGCCTTGAATGCAGATAGCCGAGGCGTTGCCCTTGCCGATTACGATAACGACGGAAAACTCGATTTTTATGTCGCTGTACAAGACAGCTCAGATACCCTCTTTCGCAATCGCGAGGCGGATGGCAACTGGATCGCGATTCGGCTTCGCGGTACAGAAAGTAGCACTGATGCGATTGGCACGCGTCTCAAAATTGAATTTAAAGACGGGAATGGCAATAACCGCCACGCCATTCGAGAAATAACGGGTGGTGCCTCCTTTTTGTCGCAGGACGCGCTCTTGCCCACATTTGGCGTGGGCAAAGCCGAAAAGATCGAAGTGCTCTCCCTGCGCTGGCCCAGTGGTATTGTGCAGCAATTTCGCAGTGATAGAGACGATTTATCGGTCAATCGCGTTATAGATATCACCGAACAACCGCCTCTGCCCCCTGCTCGCGTCCTTTTGTTTTCAGATGCGAACAATCTGTTGGCCAATGGTATCTCCGAAATAGAACTCACCGCACAGATCGTCACGATAGATAACAGACCTTTGCCCACCAGCGATCAGGCGGTTAAATTCCGTATTGAGAGCGGTAGTGGTCTCATCATTTCTTCTGAGAAGTCAGAACCTGTAGGCGGAGATTCCGTCGCGGTGCGCGATGGCGTGGCGTATGCGCGTTTTCGAGCAGGGCAAGATCAAGGGCGTGTTGTCATCGTTGCTGAAAGTGCGGGTCTGGAATCCGGTCGCGTTGAGATAGAACTTATCAAGCCATTTGCAGAAGATGCCCTGACTATGCGTACTGTTGCCGGTTCGGATGATGAGATCGGTGGATTTCAAGGCGATGGCGGTGCAGCTATCGAGGCAAGCCTTCAGCAACCACAAGATGTATTGGTCGATTCGTCGGGCAATATTTATATCGCGGACACAGAGAATCATCGCATTCGTTTCGTGAGTGTGGAAACAGGTATCATCCAGACCATTGCGGGATCGGGATATGCGGAAGATCTTGCCGCCCCGCGCGGCCTGGTCTTTCAGGGCGATTTGTTGATCAGCCAGATGGGTAATCACGTTGTGAGCACGGTGCAAGATGAGGTATTGTTCGCCTTTTCTGGAACTGGAGTCGGTCAGTTTGGAGGGGATGGAGGGCGCGCTTTAGATGCCAACTTGAGAAGTCCTGCGGGCCTTGCCGTTGATCAGAGTGGTAATATCTATATTGCCGATACGGATAATCACCGCATTCGCAAAGTCGATTCTCGCGGTATTATTACGACGGTTGTGGGCAGTGGAGATCCAGATCAGGGCGCATTTTTTGGCGATGGCGGCGCGGGTACACAGGCGCGCTTAAATCGCCCCAGTGCGATTGCCATTGATCAGAGTGGTAATATTTATATTGCGGATACGGATAATCATCGCATTCGCAAAGTCGATTCTCGCGGTATTATTACGACGGTTGTGGGAACGGGACAGAGCGGGTTTGCTGGCGATGGCGGCGCAGGTACACAGGCGCAACTCAATTTTCCGCAGGGCATTGCCGTTGATGCTCGAAGCTATCTTTTTATTGCCGATACGGAGAATCATCGCATTCGCTTGCTCGATTTGAACAGTGGTCTAATCCAGACTGTCGCGGGCACGGGGTTGGGGCAACTCGATTTTGAAGAAGGCGGTGCCCGCGACATAAGTCTCCATGCCCCGCATGGTTTGGCTCTCAGTCCAACGGGCACTTTGCTGATTGCAGATACGGCAAATCACAGAATACGAGAACTATCTGTTCTATTTGATTTGGCTCTTGCTCCACCTGCTGTTCCTCGGGCAAAATCCTTTGACTTTAATGCCGATGGCCGGTTCGATTTCAACGATTTTCTAATTTTTGTCAATGCTTTTGACTCTGCCGATACGCGCTTTGATCTCAATGCCGATGGCCGGGTTGGATTCGGTGATTTCCTGTACTTTGCCAGGGTTTATGAAGTGAGAAGTGTGAAGTGAGATGCCATGATCGGACTACCAACTCTTCAAAATATCAATCAGGCTGCCGATATTATTAAAAACGGGGGCCTGATTGCCTATCCGACCGAGACTGTGTATGGCCTGGGGGCTGATCCCCATAACGCTGAGGCTGTTCAGAAAATTTTCACTGCCAAAGGACGCGCGGAGGACAAGGGGATTATTCTCTTGATTCGCGGTGTAGATGATCTTTCAACGCTTGTTCACACTGTTTCTCCGACAGCTCAAATACTTATCGAGGCATTTTGGCCGGGGCCGCTCACCCTTGTTTTTCGCGCAAATCCCGATCTTTCACCCGCTTTGCTCGGCGGACGTGATACAATAGCTCTCCGCCATTCGAGTTCGCCTATTGCTACCCAATTGCTCACTGCGCTCGGGGGACCCCTCACGAGTACGAGTGCCAATCGCTCTGCCGAACCACCGGCGCATTCGGCTTGTGAAGTGCAAAACGCACTCGGCAATCATCTCGACCTCATTCTCGATGGTGGGCCTTCCGACACTACACTCCCTTCTACACTTGTCGATGTTTCTACCGACCACGCAATTCTTCTGCGCGAAGGTGCTGTTTCTGCCCAAAAACTCAGGGCGCATATTCACATTTAAAAAATAAAAGGCGGGGAGAAAAATCTCCTCGCCTGATCGCAAATACGGGAAGCAATATTTATTTAAAATGAAACATTGCTCATCACATAAGCCCAGTGCATGTCCTCGTTCAATCGGCCCAATGCTTTAATGGCATCTCGCGCTATGGCAAATGTATAACCGGCGACAAAGGTCACGTTTTCGCTGTATTGATAGGAAAGCGTTAAATCGATTTCATCGGCCAGATGTCCCGATTCCAAATCGCCTTTTTGGGCGAGGAAGAACACATGTCCGTCCGCTGCCAAACGTATCTGTTCTTCTTCATCCAGCGGTACAGATGCTTTTATGGCAAAGTCCTGAAGGCCGCGATTCCGGGTGTGTACGGGTATGTTGAGAAATAAATCGGCAAAACCGTAGTATTTGTGATTGGTTGCAAAGAGCGTATCAAATGATTTCCATTTGCTGTCTTTGAAATTGCCGTCGCCAGACAAATAATCATACCACAGGGTCAGACTGCCACTGCCCAACGTTGTGCCCAGCCTACCGCCTAACATAAATGCCGAGCCATTCGGCCCACGCCGTTCGCCCGTTTGGAAAGAGCCTTCTGCGCGGTAGATCCAGTTCGCCTTTTCGCCGTAAATGCGCGCGCCGAGTGTCCAAAGCCGCGTATTATCACTTCTATTGGAGCCTTCGGGGGATACGTGATGGTAGATGCCATAAAAATCTGCAGATGTGCTCGTTCCCGATGCAGTAGCATATAAAGCGGCCAGATAAGCATTGCCGCTTATATCTTTAGCTGTGGTATCAGATAGACGAACACCGACCCCTTGAATTGTGCCCCATTGGGGTTTGACGGTCGCGATTACACCATCGAATGTACGTCCTTGTTGTGCCCATTCAACGGCGCCGATTATCCGCTGCCCGCCCAATCCTATTGCCTGCCTTCCAATGCGAAGGGATAGGGCTGTGTCGCCCATATCTTTGATGTCCATATACGCCTGGTGAAAGTCGAAATTGTCGGCATTATAATCGGTGAAGGTATCGCTTTCTTCACCCCACAACCGCACATCCTGCAATTGGATAAACACATTCACATCCTGCTCTAAATTCGCTGTGATATTCAGCCGAGCACGCATGGATGTGAATACATCGTACCCATTGCCAACGGGATCTCGAAATTCCGTGCGAGGACGAATTTGTCCTCCAAACTCTATATCTGTGGCTTCAACACCACTTGCTATAACGACAATTATCGCTATACCAACTAACCATCTCGATAGCATATCAGCCTCCTGAATACAAATCTTTCAAATAGAAATCACACCCATTATAATATACTATAAGAGTTTAGACAATATAAGCTAAGCAAAAAACAATCTGTTTCACAACAAAATTCCCTGAACGGGTTCTTCGACGAGTCCAGCCCGAATGCGTTGCGATAGGGTCGTGTGTCGCTCTGCGACCCGATTGTTGCGAACTGCCATTCCCAGAGCCTGTTTTGTGCCTACCAGCACGACCAGTTCTCGCGCCCGCGTAATGGCTGTGTACAACAAGTTGCGCTGTAACATCATATAGTGTTGTGTGGTCAAAGGCATTACCACGGCGTGAAATTCTGCGCCCTGGCTCTTGTGTACACTCATGGCATAGGCCAGTACTAACTCGTCCAACTCAGAGAACTCGTATTCTAAGACGCGGTCCTGAAATCGCACGCGCAATATATCATCCTCTATTCCGTGAACGCGCCCAATATCCCCGTTAAAAACATCTCGGTCATAGTTATTTCGCACCTGCATCACTTTGTCGCCCACCCGAAATCGGATACCGCCCCGCGTCATTTCCTGGCCTTTGGGATTTAACTTGTCTTGCAAGACCTGGTTGAGATTGTTCGCGCCGGTTTCTCCCCGATACATTGGCACGAGTACTTGAATATCTTCAATACTGTCCAGACGATATGTGCGCGGTAAGCGTGCAGCACACAATCCGCAAATAGTCTCGACGACCTGATCGGGTTCAGAGACTTCGATAAAAAAGAAATCCGCATCGCGGTCATTCCGCACTTCTGGCATCTCACCGCGATTAATCAAGTGGGCATTGGTAACAATATGGCTCGTTTGTGCCTGCCGAAAGATCTCGTTGAGTTCCACGACTTCTACCGTGCCAGACGCAATGACATCCTTCAACACATTCCCCGCACCAACCGATGGCAACTGATCGACATCGCCTACCAGGACCACCGAAGCACTGATTGGAACAGCGCGCAACAGACTGTTCATCAGAACCGTATCGACCATGGATATTTCATCGACAATCAGGGCTTCGATCTCCAGAGGATTTTCAAAATTTTTCTCAAACGCCATTTCAGATGGACTAAACTTCAGCAATCTGTGGATGGTTTTGGCCTCATATCCGGTTGCCTCAGACATTCGCTTGGCCGCACGTCCTGTCGGTGCTGCCAGTGCGATTGTTTTCTTTCGCGCTTCTAAAAGTGCGATCAACCCTTTAATGGTCGTTGTTTTACCCGTTCCGGGACCACCCGTCAATACCAGCAAATTGTGCGACAATGCCTTTTCCAATGCCAATTTTTGACGGGGCGCGAATGTTACCCCATCGCGCTGTTCTATGGCTTTGATCTCTGCAGGGATATTGCCGAGTTCAATACGTTGCACCTGGGATAATTGATAGCACCGCGTTGCCGCGCCCTGTTCGGCATAGTACAAATGTGGCAAATATACCCGCTTGTCATCTACCACAATTGATTCTTCGGAGAGCAGTTGTGCTACGCACGGTGCGATTGCATCGACGGGTACATCGAGTGCTTCGGCACAAGATTCGATGAGGGCGTCTTCGGGTAAGAAAACATGTCCTTCTTTGTCTGCTGCTTCATTGAGGACATGCAAAAGACCGGCTTGAATGCGCCGGTCTGAATGTGCGGGAATGCCCATTTTTTGCGCGATGCGGTCTGCCGTCAAAAATCCAATGCCCCAAACATCTACCGATAGGCGATAGGGATTTTCTCGAATCAATTCAATGGCTTCATGCCCGTACTTTTTCCATATTTTTACGGCGTATCCCGTGCCTACGTCGTGCGATTGCAAGAAGAGCATTACATTGTGGATCTCGCGCTGGTCTTCCCAGGCTTTGATAATCCACTTTGCGCGTTTGGCTCCCAATCCCTCGACTTCGACTAATCGCTCGGGATCGCTTTCGATGACATCGAGTGCTTCTTTCCCAAAGTGATCCACAATTCGCTTTGCCGTGACCGGCCCGATGCCTTTGATTAATCCCGAACCCAAATACCGCCGCATTCCCTCTACGGTAGATGGATACACGGTCTGGTAGGATTCAATTTTGAACTGTGCGCCATATTGCTTATGGGTTGTCCATTCGCCTTCCAAAACCACGGTTTCGCCCGGGTTGATCGACAGCATTTCGCCCACAATGGTCGCCAGACGGTCGTTGTAGGCGGTAGATCCCTCTACCTGCAAACGGGCAACCGTGTATCCGTTTTCTTCGTTTTGAAATGTAATGCGATCCACAATTCCGCGAAGCTGAGCCATATAGAACCTCGGCGAACTTGTTCTCCCAGCACTTAATCGGAGTAGTAGAGGAATTATACGACACTTGCGGCGGTTTTACAAGTTGTATCAAATTTGCAGTACACAGAATGTATAAAATCCGTATATTGTTGAAACACAACATTTAACGGCTACGTCACAACGGAAAAGAGGTTGACCCGAAAACTATTGACACACCGCATGTACCTGTCGGTGTGATCTGGGGTCCTCGCGCCGTCCCGCCAAGAACTCGCGCGAGGGCCTTTCTTTTTGTTATACGAGATGGTTGCCTTCGGGCCAACCATGTCACAAATTAAATTTTTTATAAAAAACAAAAAGCACCTACTCGTCCCTCCACCAAATCGCCAAAGGGAACAAGCAGGTGCCTCGTGGACTGGTATGGCAACACTGCTGAAACGCTGAGCGTTCCGAAAATATTGTTTTTTTCACAGGCCAGTCGGAAAAAATATACCCAATCTTATATTTGGGGTCAAGGGAGAAAATGGGGCTGGGGCTATTGGACAAGTTATAGCACTAAATTTTAATAGCTTATGAATGAGGGTGATTAAATGAAGTGGTTAGTTTTGGGTGTTCTGCTCGGATTGTCATGGACAACTTATGCTGAGGAAGATCGCAAGGCGATTTTGTTTTTAGGGGATAGCCTGACCGCGGGTTATGGTCTGGATAAAACACAGGCTTTTCCCGCGCTGATTCAGGCAAAGATCGATTCGCTCGGGTGGGCGTTTGATGTGGTTAATGGTGGATTGAGTGGCGAAACATCGGCGGGAGGGTTGCGGCGGGTCAACTGGTTGCTGCGGCGAAAAATCGATGTGCTGGTGCTGGCATTGGGGGGCAACGATGGCTTGCGGGGGATTCCCACGACTGAAATGCAGCAAAATTTGCAGGGGATTATAGATCTTGCAAAAGAGAAGTATCCAGATATTCAGATCATACTTATGGGTATTGAAGCACCGCCAAATTTGGGAGATATATATACGACGGCTTTCCGCGCAGTGTTTCCGGCTCTATCTGAAAAGAATCGCGTGCTTTTGATACCCTATTTGTTAGAAGGGGTTGGCGGGGTTCCAGAACTGAATCTGCCAGACCGCATTCATCCCAATGTTGAAGGACATCGGATTATAGCGGAAACCGTGTGGCGTGTGCTTAAACCGGTTCTGGAAAAGAAGTGAGGGCGTGTCGCTTCACACCTCGCTCCGCAAAATTTCGAGTGGAGGACGGTCGGCTATGCCGCGGCTGTTGAGCATGCCGACAAAGATGGTGAGCGCGGTGACAAGGGCAAAGACACTGGCAATGGCCGCAGTGGGCAAGGCAAAGTGAATGTCGAACATAAAGACGGTGACAGCCCAGGCCCCGCCAATAGAGAGTATGAGGCCCGTCAGGGTAGCGAGTGCGCCCAGGAAGGTGTATTCCAGCAAGAGTATGCGGCGAATCTGTTTTTGAGATGCCCCCAAAGTACGCAGCAAAACGGCTTCTTGAATGCGTTGATAGCGGCTGGTGGTGACTGCGGCAGTTAGCACAATGAGGCCGGTAATTACGCTAAAGAGTGACATGAAGCGCACGACAAAGGCGATTTGTGAGAGTACATCGTCAACGGTTTTGAGAATGAGGCCGAGGTCAACAGCCGAGACATTGGGGTATTGTTGAACCAGTGTACGTTGCAACACAGCGGATTGTTCTGTTGTGTTGATGCGCGTGGTCAAGACGTGAAACTGCGGAGCGGATTCGAGCACGCCTTTGGGGAAGACGATAAAAAAGTTTGGCTGGATGCGCTGCCAGTCAACTTCTCGCAGGCTTTGTACTGTGGTCTGAACGGGCACGCCCTGGATGTCGAGGGTGAGGGTATCGCCAAGCGAGACGCGAAGCGAGCGGGCAATGTCGCGTTCAAAAGAAATAGGGATGGGTTCTTCTGTCCAGTCCTCATCGATCCAGGTGCCGCGTACAAGGCGTTCTGAATCGAAGAGGTGATTGCGATAGGTCGAGCGATATTCGCGTTGAATTGCCCAGCGCCGCACGTCGTGTATTCTACCGTAAGAACGCGCATCTTGACCATTGATGCTCTTCAGACGCATGGTGACGATGGGGGCATGGTGGATGACGGGTAGATTCTGTTTGCGAAGCAACGCGCTTACACCTTCAATCTGATCGGTTTGCACATCGACGAGCACAAAGTTGGGGCGGTTGTCACCCCCTGCGATGGCAATTTGAGCGAGCAGGGCGTGTTGCACAATATAGAGTGTGGTGATGAGAAAGGTGCCCAGGCCCAGAGCGAGCATTAGAATCGCGGTCTGATTGTGCGGACGGTAGAGATTGGCCAGGCCCTGTCGCCATACGTATTGCCAGGTTGTGGGAAAGAAATGGCGAATAGTTTTGATGATGAGCCACGATACCCCCATGAGCAGTCCAAAGGCGGTGCCAAATCCAATGGCAATGCCAATCCCAACACTGATACTGCTGGTTTGTACAATGCCTAATCCCGCGACTATGAGACAGATCCCGCCGATGGTCATCAGTTGCAGGGGATCTATTTGGGATCGCGCGTTTTCAAAAGATGCCCGCAAGGTGTGCAGAGGCGATGTTCGGCGAATCGGTAACAGGGGGAGCAGTGCAAAGAGCAGCGACAGACTCAGGCCAATGCCAGTGCCCTGAATAATCGCCCAATAGGAGAACTGAATATCGAGTTCAATGGGCAGGATTTGTTCGAGAACACTCGGCAAGAGATACTGAATACCCACACCGAGTAGAGAACCGCAGCCCGTGCCAATAAGACCCAGCGCGATGGCCTGGATGGCGTAAATACAGAGGATCTGATTCGATTGCGCGCCCATACAGCGCAGGATGGCGACGGTTGTTATTTTTTGGCGCGTGTAAACGTGAATGGCACTGGCAACGCCGATACATCCGAGCAAGAGTGCGGCAAAGGCGACCAGACTGAGGAAGATATAGAGGTTGTCCAATATGCGGTTGAGGCGTTGTTGGCGACTCCTAACGGTTTCGGTACGCAAATTTTGATCCCCGCGATAGGGGCGAAGTTCGCGCTGGATGGATGCGATTCTCGTGTCGCTATCAAACTTGAAATAGGCCACATAAGACGCCAGGCTGCCAAATTTGATAAGGTCCGTTTTTTCGAGATCCGATAAGGGGATGTACACGCGCGGTGCGACTGTGGCAAAGGCCATGGCCTCACCCGATATTTTTGTGATGCGCCCGCCAATGACAAAGGTGTGATTGCCAATTCGCACAGAATCGCCGACCTGAACGCCAAATTGAACGAGCAAGCCGTCGTCGAGTAGCGCGCGATGTGTATGCTGAAAGGTCTTCGCCCCTTGTAGTGGATCGGTTTCAAATGTACCGTAATAGGGAAAGTCGCCTTGTAGCGCGCGCACCTGTACCAGGCGGGTTCCGCCGTTTTCGGGAAAGAAGACCATCGAGGCAAAGCGCACTTCTCGGGATTGTTCCCCACCCCATGAGTTGAATAGGGAGTCAATAACAGGCGCGAAATCGCGCTGGCTGCTGACGCGCAAATCAGCGCCTAAAAGTGTGCGCGCTTCGTTTTCGACAACGCGTTGGAGATTATCGCCCAAAGCACGAACGGCTACGAGCCCACCCACGCCCAGCAATATGCACGAAATAAAGAGCAGCAACCGGCGGCGATATGTGCGGCTATCGCGCCAGGCCATGCGCCAGGTCCAGGCGTTGAAGAGCGGGGAGGATGTCTGGTTTTTGATGCTTGTGATTCGATCCATGATAGAAATTAAGAATTGAGAATTAAGAACGGGAGCTAAGAAGCTGTTTTAAAATTAATACCTGATGCTACGGATGTCCGGCGTTCACCTGAGTTGGTAAGAGATTCTTCGACTCCGCTGCGCTCCGCTCAGAATGACAGGGCAATAGAGCATAGCCAAGAAGGAGCAAAATGAGTTTTAAAACAGTCTCTAAGAAGGGTGAAGGGTGAGATGAGGCACCAGCCTTTGGATGGGCCTGGCGAGGCCTTCTCACTTCTCACTGCTCACTTTATCCTTCAAGACGGTGCCACCTTGCAGGCGGATGATGCGTTGCGTGCGTGCGGCGAGGTCGTGGTCGTGCGTGACGAGGATGAGGGTTGTGCCCGCTTCGCGGTTGAGGTCAAAGAGCAGCTTGGCGATGGTATGACTGGTGTCGGCGTCGAGATTGCCCGTGGGTTCGTCGGCAAACAAGATGCGCGGCCGGTTGATAAAGGCGCGTGCAATGCCCACGCGCTGTTGTTCGCCACCCGAAAGCTGAGTGGGATAATGCGTCAAGCGGTCGCCCAATCCCACGCGGTTGAGCAATTCTTTTGCTTCGCCGAATACACCGTTTTTACCTCGTAGTTCGAGGGGTACCGCGACATTTTCGATGGCGGTGAGGGTGGGGATGAGTTGAAAGCTCTGGAAGACAAATCCCACATATTCATTTCGCACGGCGGCGCGTTGGTCTTCGTCGAGGCTGTCGAGGGCCATGCTGTGAAGGGTGACTGTGCCCGATGTTGGGCGATCAAGCCCGGCACATAAGCCTAGTAGCGTGGTTTTTCCACTGCCCGAAGGCCCCACTATCGCACAGGTTTGGCCTTTGGGTATGGTGAATGTGACGTTGTCTAAAACGGTGAGCGGATGCTCCCCGCTCGTGTAGGTGCGGGTGAGGTTTTGAACTTCGAGTGCTGCGTTTGGATGGCTCATAATTCTCAATTTTTAATTTTTATTGCGT
>JAGWBW010000003.1:0-38295 GCA_021295695.1 Candidatus Latescibacterota bacterium | reverse complement strand
GCTGAGATTGTGATGATAGGAACGGAATTGTTGTTGGGCGAAATTGTAGATACCAATGCCACGATGTTTGCCAAAGCGCTGCGCGATATTGGAATGGATTTGTTGTATAAAACTACTGTGGGAGACAATGAAGATCGGATTGTCGGTGTTTTGGATATCGCGTTGGATCGGTCAGATGTGATTTTGACATCGGGAGGCATTGGTCCTACAGTGGATGATATGACGCGGCTATGTGTGGCGCGTGCAACGGGACGCAGGCTCGTTTACAGTAGGGTATTGGAAAAGCAGATTGCGTCGCGGTTTCGCAATTTTGGTCGTGAGATGGCAGATAATAACAAACGACAGGCGTATATTCCCGAAGGCGCAATGCCTCTGGAAAATCCCATGGGTACGGCGCCTTGTTTCTTGAGTGAAGATGCTAAAGGGCGCGGCTGTGTGATTTCGCTTCCGGGTGTGCCGAGAGAATTGGATTATATGTTGCACAAGGTCGTGATTCCAATTTTGATCGACCGCATGGGCGGGAGCAAAATTACAAAGGTGCGCGTGTTGCGAACATGTGCGGTGGGTGAGAGCAATATTGATCGCACAATTGGGGATCTGATGACTGAGAGCAATCCAACGGTGGGATTGGCGGCGCATGCTGGGCAGACCGATGTGCGCGTGGCGGCGAAAGCGGATACAGAGGAAGAGGCCGATGCGTTGATCGCGCCGATGGAAGCAGAGCTCAGGAATCGGTTGGGCGTTGCGATTTACGGTACGGGGAAAGAGACTGTGGCTGAGGTTGTGGGTAATTTGTTGCGAGGAGAAGGGCTGACAATTGGGGTCGTAGATACGCTGACAGACGGCCAAATCGTGCGAGAGTTCGAGGAGAATGGCGCGGGTGATGTGGTGGCCGCGCAAGGGGAGGCTAATATGGATGGAAAGGATGATCCTCGCGCTTTGACTGAATCGATGGCCCGGGCGGTTGCACCAGAAGGCGGCGTGGGGCTGGCAATGGTTGGCCCGTATGAAAGCGGCGCGACGTTTATGGCTGTGTATGGATCTGATCCGCAAGCGCGAATATGTATTGAAAGCCGCCGCTTTCAGGATTCAGATCACATCCGCCGATGGTTATTGATTCAGGGTTTGGATCTGGTGCGCCGGGCGGTGTTGGGCAAGTTGGCTTCGCCAGCAGATTAAATTTGAACAAATGGGAGGCAGTAGTGCAAAACGATGAGTCTTTGTCTTATTCAAAAAGTGGCGTCAATATTGATGAAACAGATGCTGTTAAAAGAGATATGGCTTCAAATATCGGGCGCGGGGATTCGAGGGTGCTCAATAAATTGGGGGCTTTTGGCAGTCTGGTCGATGGTCGTTTTGAGGATTATGATCATCCCATTCTCGTGTTAAAAACCGAGGAGCCTGGTTCAAAGCAAAAGTTGGCGTTTGAACACGAAAGCGTGACGTCTATTGCCTATGATCTGGTCAATCATTTGATCAACGATATTATTGTTATGGGTGCGGATCCTTTTTATGTGCAAGATTGTATTGTTTGCGGCAAACTCGATCCCCCAGTTGTCAAAGCGCTCGTTGGTGGAATTGCCGATGCTTGCGAGGCACAGGGATGTGCTTTGACGGGTGGGGAAACGTCTGTTCAGCCAGGGGTTGTCGAAGATGGGGTGTATATTTTAAGTGCTTCGGCTATTGGGGTTGTGGATAAGGACAATATTATTGATGGTTCTTCAATTGAGGAGGGGGACGCGGTTCTCGCGCTTGCATCCAATGGACTGCATACCAATGGTTATACGCTTGTCAGGGCATTGTTAAAGAATAAGCCTGAGTTGAAAGATAGGGATATTCAAGGGATGTCTTTTCTCGATGTGATTTTGCGTCCACACCAGTGTTATTATCAGCCTCTGAAGGGTCTGTTTAAGGACGAGGGATTGAAGGGGATGGCACATATTACGGGTGGCGGTATTCAGGATAATTTATCCCGCATTCTTCCCGATACCTGTCAGGCTGTGATTGATCTCGCACTGCTCCAGGTTCTCCCCATCTTCAAAACGATTCGAGCAGAGGGTTTGGTTCCGGAAGACGATATGTTGAGAACATTTAATATGGGGGTGGGGATGACCCTTGTCTGTGCCCAAAATGCTGTGGCGCGGATTAAGGATCACTTGCAAAGTGCGGGATGCCATGCGTATCCAATCGGGCGTATTGTCAAGGGCGAGAGAGACGTTGTGCTCACGGGAAGAGTCCGGTGGTGAAAGGAAAGGATATGGGATTTAAAACTTCAGAACAAGCGGTGCCCTTTGCATGGAATAATCGAGAAAGGAAATAATTATGGACTCACCATACCACACCATTGACGTGAGGCCTCTATCTGGGGCAATCGGCGCTGAAATTGGGGACGTTGACATTGCATCGGGTCTCGACGATGAACAATTCGCTGAGATCTATCGGGCCTTTGCGGATTATAGCGTGATTCTCTTTCGCAATCAATCCCTCACGCAGGAACAACACATCGCATTTGCCCGACGCTGGGGAGATATCAATGTCAACCGATTTTTTACGGGCGTAGCGGAAAATCCCCTCATTGCCGAAGTGCGAAAAGAACCCGATCAAGAAACCAATATTGGTCGCAACTGGCATGCCGATCATTCTTACGATACCATTCCCGCACTCGGCTCGATTCTCTACGCACGAGAAGTTCCCGAGTTTGGTGGCGATACGATGTTTGCCAGTATGTACAGAGCTTACGAAACCCTCTCTCCGGGGTTGCGGAAAACGCTTGAAAACTTAAATGCCCTGCACTCCAGCCGACATGTTTTTGGAGCAATGAACGGCAGAAAGCCCGACCAAAGCGGTCGCATTGGCAATCCCGAATTCGCCACGCAGGACGCTATTCATCCCATGATCATAAGGCATCCCATTACAGATCGCAAAGCACTTTACGTAAATCCCATATTCACCGTTCAAATTGAGGGATGGACAAAAGAAGAATCCCAACCTCTACTTCAGTATTTATACCAACACGCTTCCCACCCGGATTTTACATGTCGCATCCGCTGGGAAGAAGATGCCCTCGCTATATGGGATAACCGCGCTACATGGCATTGCGCTCTCAATGATTACCAGGGACAGCGACGCCTCATGCACCGCATTACGGTTGAGGGTGTGCCGCTAAATTAGGAGTAGCTTATGCAAATGCACAATGAACAATCGCTTCTGCCACCGAAAATTTCATTTTTTGAAAAACGATTGACAATAATTCTCGCTCGAGATGACGCGATGGTATGCGCTTTCTGTCCTGAATTGGATTTGGTGACTGAAATGGCAACGCCCGATGAAGCACTGGAAGATATGCTGGAAGCCATGCAGGATTATGCTAAGGAATATTTGGAGGACTTAGAAATTTATCAAAATAGTCCCAATCGCGCCCATCATTTGCCTTATATCCAGGCGATTGCTGCGTGTAAAGATGTCTGGGATATTCGCATGCTAATTGAAATTCACCATGGCCGTGTACAGGTTTGATCAGTTTCGCAAAGTGTTGCGCGTTTTGGGATTCGCAAAAATTCGATCTCGGAAACACGAGACTTGGCGCAAAGTGCTCGTAAACGGAACGATTTTGCGTGTTCGCATTAGCCACAAACATGGACGAGATATTCCGCGGTGGCTATTTTATGAAATGCTGCGGCAGGCGGGAATTAATGAAAAGAAATTTCGAGAATTGATGTAGAGAGGTATTTCAAATTGATGGCATCCGTAACCTTTAAAGGCGTCTTTCCCATCCTCGTCACTCCATTCGATGACCATGGCAACCTCGATCTGGAATCCTTTGATCGAACGGTACGCTTTATGGCCGACGTCGGCGTAGATGGTGTTACCATCATTGGCGTACTCGGTGAATCTAACCGAATGCTGGATGCCGAACGAGAACAGCTTATTAAAACCGCTGTGGGTGCTGGCGGGCGCATCCCCGTTATCGTGGGCACGAGCTACAGCGGCACACGGGCGACCCTTGAACTCAGCCGGGTGGCCGAATCTCTCGGCGCTGCCGGTGTGATGGTCACCCCCTCGCGCGAATCCGTGCCCAACGAAGACCGCATCTTCGAATTTTTCCAGCAGGTGGCCGCAGGCATCTCCATTCCCATCGTCGTACAGGACCACCCTGCCTCTACCCAGGTCCACATGTCCGTCCCCCTCATCCTGCGCCTCATCCGCGAAATTCCGCTCGTCGCCTGCATCAAAGAAGAGGCCGTGCCTACCCCACCCAGGATTACCGCCCTCTTGAACGGTATTGGAGATCGTGCGGTCACTATCCTCACCGGCCTCGGCGCTCTCTACGGCGCCTTTGATCTGGCCCGCGGCGCACACGGTTTTATGACTGGCTTTGCTTTTCCCGAAGTTCTGCTCGCCCTGGTCCGGAGTGCTCAAAATAAAGACTTTGACACCGTACACGAGATCTATCACCGATACCTGCCGCTCATCGTGTACGAACAGCAGCCGGGGGTGGCCCTCCGCAAAGAGATCTTCCGCCTGCGCGGCCTGATCGCCAGCAGCTACGTGCGCCATCCCGGCACAAATATCGACCCAACCACTGCTGGCCATTTGAAATCACTCTTGCAAAAAATGCTGCCCGGCGTAGATATTACGAGACCTGTCGAGGTGTGAACGGCAGGATTTAGACTTTAGAAGAGGATTCGATTATGAAAATCATCGACATCGACATCATCCCCATCTACCCCAAAATCGCCGACCGGAATGCCGATCAGAAAGCCCGGTTTTTCAACATAAACCATCGTACCATTTTTAAAATTACGACTGATAATGGCATTGTCGGCTATGGCGATGCACGTTGCGAGGCCCCTCTCAACTCCACTGTAAAACACCTGATCGACCGCGATCCTTTTGACTTTATCAACGCCGATCTCAACAGCGGTCTGATGGGCGCGCTCTACGATGCTATGGGCAAATACCTTGAAGTCCCCGCGTACAAACTTATGGGTCAGAAAATACGCGACCGCGTACCCGTAGCTGCCTGGACCCGCCCGGCCTCTCCGGAAGACCTGGCCAAAGAGGTTCAGCGAGCCGTGGAAGAAGGGTATATGATCTTTAAAATCCACACCTGCGCCTATTACGACGTGTACGAACAAACCAGAGCCGTTGAGGAGGTTGCTCCTCCCGGTTTCAAAATGCACTACGACTTCAATCACAACCGGCCGCTTGCCGCTGTCCTGCGCATCTTGCAGGAGTTGGAGAAGTCCCCCGTAGTAGGTATGATCGAAGATCCCCTGGTCTTGTCCGATGTCGAAGGTTGGTGCCTGCTGAGGGAGAAAACCAGTTTGCCGCTGCTCATGCATGTCCCTCAGCTCGGCGGTGGTCAGGAGATTATTCGCGGTTGCGCCGATGCCTACATGATCGGCGAAGGCGGCATTGGCTCTACCCTCGTGCGTGGATTTGCTGCTGCCCTGGCCAATGTATCCTCTGTCATCCAGCTAACAGGCGGTACCCTCACCAAAGCCATGGCTCTGCATATGGGCGCCGTGATTCCCAACGTGGCTCATTCCACCAACCTTGACGACCAATACGGTGAAGACGTTGTCAAACAGCGCATTGAAGTCGCAGGTGGTTCCTCTCCGGTACCTAAAGGCCCCGGCCTCGGCGTAGAAGTCGATGAAGACGCGCTGGTCAGATGCGCAGCCAACAAACCCACTGTTATTCCTCCCACCATTGGCATCTTGCATCTACCCGGCAACCACAAGCTCTATACCAGAGGATTCCCGAATGTTGCCCGCCTCACTGGTTTCCCCGAAGGCAACATCCGGGGCATTCACCTGGATGTCTGGGAAGACGACGGTTCCGACAAGTTCAAACAAACCCTGCAACGCATCGAACAGCAGGGTCCGTTTATGGAAAAATAGTTATGCACACCAGCACCCTCTTCATCTCTCAGGACTTTGAATACTGGAAATCTGGCGAAAGTGGCCTCACTTGTGTCGATTTTGAGACCTTCTGTCCGGACTACCACGAATTGGACCGCACGGGCGTCATCTCTCCCTATCTCGAAGACGGCATACTGCACACCGGATATGCACTTCTGGCACTGACCACCGCCTTTTACGATATCTGGCGCGCACGCACGGATGATTTTTTTATCTATCCTCAGCACTTTGCCATCCTGGACATCACCAGAGAAGGCGTCAACACGGGATGCGGACGCCTGCCACTTGAGAAAAGTACGCTGGGCGGTCCCTGGGGCAACTTAGACGTCTGGCCCAACTCAAAATGGATTCCCGCCCACGGCAGCGTTTCCGGCATGCTCAAGAAAGCGTTTGACCTTCAGATCAACCGCCTGTTCTGGCCCGAAGCCTTCCGCCCAAATCGCGAAGAAAAATCTCTACCTGCTTATGCGGTCAAAATGCTCCGTACCCACCTGAAAGCTGTCTATTATTACAACACCTCCGAACCCAATATCGAAATCCATACCGCACAAAACGTACAGGACCTCCTTCAGACGAGCCTCAATAGACTGTCCGACATAGATGGCCTATCAATACAACATTTTCTTCGGCGACATGTTCTCGAAAATCCACCGACCGATCATCATTACGTCGAACAGTATCGCAAGGTAGATCTGGATCATTTTCTCAACGACATGGCAGATTGCTTTGAAAATGCTTGATCATGCCTCTCATAATTTTCTCTTGCGGGGAATCCTTTGTCCAACGGTCAACTCTTACATCTGCTAACCGCCCGCGCCGAGTCTAAAAATCCCCTTCGCGTGGGCCTCATCGGCGCCGGAAAATTCGGCACTATGTTCCTGGCCCAGGCCCGTCGCGTTGCGGGTCTGCACGTCCTGGGAGTGGCCGATCTGTCCCTGAACCGGGCGCGTGAAGCCCTCACGCGTGCTGAATGGCCGCCCGAACAATTTGCCGCAACCCACTTTGATCATGCCCTCAAATCCGGCACCACCCATCTCACCGATGACGGCGATGCCCTCATCCGGTCGGATGGATTGGACGTTCTGGTCGAAGCCACTGGCAATCCTCTCGCAGGCATCCACCACGCTCTTCAAGCCATCGAACACGGGCGCCACCTGGTTATGGTCAATGTCGAAGCAGACGTCCTGGCTGGTCCCCTCCTGGCCCAACGTGCAGCTTCCGCTGGCCTCGTTTACACCCTCGCCTATGGCGACCAACCGGCTCTGATCTGTGAACTGGTTGAATGGGCCCAGATCAACGGCTTCGACATTGTTTGCGCTGGCAAGGGCACCAAATACCGACCCGCGTACCACACATCCACTCCTGATACTGTTTGGGAGCACTACGGTTTCGATGCCGAAACCGCTGCAAAAGGTGGTCTGAACCCCCGTATGTTCAATTCCTTTTTAGACGGTACAAAATCCGCCATTGAAATGGCCGCTGTCTCAAATGCTACCGGCCTGAATCCCCAGCCCGAAGGCCTGAAATTCCCGCCCTGTGGCATCGACCAGCTACCCGATATTTGCCGGCCTCATAGCGACGGGGGGCAACTTTCCCACAAAGGAACCGTCGAAGTTGTCTCCAGCCTGCAACCAGACGGAACTCCTATCGATCGGGATCTGCGCTGGGGTGTTTACGTGACCATCGAAGCCCCCGGCGACTACATCCGCCGCTGCTTTTCCGAATATGGCCTTCCCACTGATTCCACTGGACGTTACACGGCCATCTACCGTCCCTACCACCTGGTTGGCATGGAACTCACCACCAGCGTTTTGCGCGCTGGTTTGCGCGGCGAAGCCAGCGGCGCGCCCGTTGTTTTTAATGCAGACGTTGTCGCCACTGCAAAACGCGATCTCTCCCTGGGAGAAGTCCTGGATGGCGAAGGTGGCTACCGCGTGTACGGCAAACTCATGCCAGCTAATCAGGCTCGCATATCTAACACTCTGCCCATCGGCCTGGCTCACAATCTCAAGCTAAAACACAAAATCGCCGCGGGGCAACCCATACATCTATCCGACGTCGAATTTGACGAAGACAACGCCATTCTCCGCCTCCGCCGGGAAATGGTACAACGCTTTGCAACGACGAAAAATTCCCGACTGTAAAGCTATCGGAAATTTTTTTGTAATCTATATAGGTGTGTGGGTAAACGGTTTGCTCTTCAACAGTGGTTTGTAATGCGCTGATCCTGGTGGCGCAAATTTTCGGTCTTAAATCCATGCAACATGGTAAAATCAAGTGGATCGATAAATTCAAACGCGCTCATGAATGACTCTAAGAGTTTTTTAGCCACATTGCGTGTCAAATTGCTTTTTACCACGATGCGGAACATGGATGTCTGGCCCGCTTGATCGTAAAATAAGGGCAAAGTTTCTCCACTTAAGGGATGTTCGTATTGCATTCTATAGCCGCTCACATACCAACGGTATTGAGACAAAACGTGCTGCAAGTCAATATCGTCGTAGCTGATATCGCAGTCTGGATTCAGTCTGGCTGTGACAACAGGTAAACATTCTGTATCCCCATTGTCGAGAATCGTGAACCTCGGTTTCCCGCGGTATGTCATGGCTTTGAGTCCTTCGCGCAAGAATTTTGCGTTTTGCATCAGGTTGTCGCAACATTGTTGGTATCCACTCAAACCTTGTCGTATCAGTTGGTAATACTGCACGTAAACCCCACTGGCGGGTCTGGAAAAATTGAGGGTATAGGAATCCGCATTGCCACCGAGATAGGTCACTGAAATTGCGACATGCTCACTCAGATCTTTGCGTTGCCTCCACACGACCCAACCCGTGCCACAACACGATTCTCCGTATTTGTGACCGCTGGTAGATATGGACAACACATTATTCAGGCGAAAATCCCACGGACGCAGGTTTGGCTGAAATGGCGCGATAAACCCACCAGATGCAGCATCTACGTGGATACCGACCTGATATCCCCTGGCTGCGTTGACTTCTTCAACTACCTCATTGACCTGTTCGATGGGATCGTAGTGACCGCTGTAGTGATTTCCCATAATACACACCACACCCATCGTATGCTCGTCAATCGCTTCGCGTACTTTTTCCGGGTCCAGGGTAAAGGTATCTACGGATGGCTGAATGAGGCGTGGTTCTATATCCATATACTTGAACAGTTTTTCCCAAGCAGCCTGAAAGCAAGTAGAAATAACAAGGTTGGGTCTGGTGCCCAGCACATCGTTGCCCGTTAAATTTTTGCGCTTAGCATACCAGTTACGCCAGCGGAATTTGAGGGCAAGCCCGGCCAACAAACACGCTTCAGTTGAACCCACGGTACCCGCGCCTGCATACACGCCATAGTCATCAAAATCGTCAGGTTTTGGGCAATGCCACAAGTTGGCAATCATATTGACAACTGTATCGTGCAATTTGTACGAATTGGGATAGACCGTCTGGTCTGCCATATTGACGTGGAGACCGAGCAAGGCGATATCTCGTTCTTCTTTTTCCAAAAAGACATTGACATAAGATGATGTGTTAAACCGATAGTCGAAATCGAGTCCATTGACACTCTCAATAATGATCTGCGCTGCTTCTGGGGTAATGCCGTACTCCGGGATATGTGTGACATCCAACCAATTTTTTTGTGCCGCATCCGAATAGTAGTAATTTTGGGAAAGCTGGTTGCGCGACTTGAGCGCTTTTACCTGTGTACGCAGACGATCAATTTCTTGCTGCATAAGTTCGATTTCAGACATATTGCCTCCGAAAGAGGTGGATTTCAGGTGTGCTGTTGTGGAATAAGAAAAACCTCTCAAGGAAAGAGGTACGTTTCTGCCTACGACGCATCTGTGCGGAATAGAGGACGAAGTTTTGCGAGGATGGCGTCGAGTTCGCGATGGTCGTCTTCGTCCATTTTTGTGCTGCCTGGCGCGCGCATGCCGCTCGTTTTGAAGATGCCTCGGCGAATGAGTACTTCTTTGACTAGGCGGAGACCGAGGATTTGGATCAGGTTGGTGAGTGGAAGGAGTTGATCGAAAAGATCGCGTGCTCTGTCTTCATCGCCTGCTTGAAAGGCCTCCCAGATATCAACGTGAATATCGACAACCGGGGCGCCGGGCATAAAGCCACTGGCGCCTCGTCGCATTTCTGAGATCATCCAGCGGCACCACGCCCCACCAAAAACGCCCTGACAGTGATCACCTGCTTCGGCGACAATGGCACTGATGTGATGTGCGCTGGGATTGGCTTCTTCTTTAACGTAGATGAGGTGCTCGACTTCGGTGAGGAGGCGGACGAGTGCGGGAGGTTGCATGCCAGCACCTGCGTTCTGGATGAAAATGGGCACTTGTCCAGCACTGGAAATGGCCTCGAAGTAGCGGAGATTTTCATCTGGTCCACCGCTGCCCATATAGGGTGGCATGGCGATGACGGCATCGGCACCTGCGCGCCCGGCATGGGCGGCGTGTTCGGTGGCTGTGGAGATATTGGTGCCAGCCACACCGGCGATGACAGGGATGCGTTTGTCGGTTTTTTTTACGACAATTTCGACCAGGGTTTGCCGCTCCTGGTCGGAGAGATATTGAAATTCACCTCCGAGTACGGGAAAGACCAGGCCACCTGCACCAGCGGCGATACAGAAGTCGATCTGCCGCTCAAGGCTTTCGATATCGAAGTCACCGGATTCGGCAACAGGTGTTTGTAATACGGGCAAAATACCACGGATGAGATTGCTCAAGGTGCATCCTCCTGTATTAGAACTGCTGGTGCTAACGGCTAATAATCGTACGATAGCGAAATATTCCAGCGGCGCGATAGGCCGAGGAATACGCGAGCGCTCGCTGCGTCGTGATCGTTGCCGTCGTCTGCATCGGATACGTAGCGTTCGTCGAGTAAATTGAAGACGTGTAATTGCAGTTTTACTTTGCCATTGCCAAATGTATCACCGGGCAGGGTGTAGCCCGCATGCAGATTTACCAGGTTGTAATTTGGGAGTTTCCAGGACTGTTCTCGATCGTTGGAATCTGTTCGGTTGGCGGGGTCAAATTTGGCGTAGTGATCCATAAATCGCCGCAGCCCCAGCGAGGCGTAGAGGCCGCGTGTGGGAAATACCGTAGTGCTCAGAGCAAGGGTTTTTTGCGCTGAGTCGCCCACTTTTAGCCCTTTGGCATAGACTTGAAAGTTTCCGATAACCGATGGGTCTTCTTCGGGTGAAAATGTGACATTGGCATCGTTGAGCCATTCCCAATTGCCAAGTGATAACATACCGCGTACTTCCAACATGGAATGGGGGCGCGCTTTCAGATCGAACTCTATGCCTGTATGCCGCGCGTCAATGCCGTTTAACAAAAATCGGAAGCTCTGGTCGAGCTTTGCGCTGTAAATGCTCTTGGGCCACGAGCGATCTATCCATCTGGTGTGATAGAAATTTGCGTTTGCAGTCACCACACCGCGTTTGAAATAGCCGGTGCCGAGTTCAAAAGAAGCAACTTTTTCATTGAATGTGGGATCGTAGAGGCTGTTGTCGTAGTGATAAACAGAGTCAAATTTGGGGGCTGTTGAAAGCCAGCCTACGTTGGCGTACACATTAACTGAGGGGGTTGCATTGTAATTGCCGCCCACTTTTACGGTGTAGCCTTTGAAGTTTTCCCAGTCTGTCTGATCCCAGTCGCCATTGACCTTCGCGCGGAAATAGTCGATGCGTTTATAACCTGTTATGGACGCAGATGTGCTCAAAAATGCCGTAAAGTTGTTAAACCGACCTTCGAGTTGTGCAAAACCACCCCCCCAGCGCGTAAGGCCATCGTTGTGGTAGGAGACCTTGTCTCCGAGTCGTTTGACGGAGGTCGTGGCGTTGTTATCCCAGGGAAAGACGTAATAATCGGCGCCGAGCAAGTTGCGTACTTCGCGCCAGTGTTGCCCTCTGTAATAGCGCAAATCTATGCCAAAGGCCAGCGTGTAGATGTCGCTCAAACGGTATTCGCCCGTGCCCAAATACCCATACCAGAAGTGCTGGTTGACCGAGTTTCGGATAACGGTTCTTGCCGCTATTTCATTGGCACCTGCTTCGCCTGTGCCCACAAGGTCGGGATGGGCTTCTGATGCTGTTCGGGTGTTTAAGTCATCGGCAACGCGTTGCCAGTTGATGCTGCCATCGGGTAGTGCCCTCGGGTTGGTACCCAAACGCCCTGTGCCACCGCCTTTGCCGCGGGAAAAATAAAATACATTGGACAGGATGAACTGCTCGTTGGGTGTCCAGTACCAGTTCAAATTGATCTGGGGTTTGTGGTAAAAATTTTCGCGTTCCATGATGATTTTGCTGTCGCGTGCATCGTGTACCTGGCCGTTGTAGTACTCCTGATAAGATGAAAATGGCGAGCGTCCCCAGTTGGGGTTGTAGTCGATGCCGTAGTTTATAGCCTCCGAAACATCAATGCCCAGGGATCGGGCGTAATCGGCATCAAAGGTTGCGATGGATTGCTTGTAGAGGCGGTGCCCGTGGCGCTGCGGCGCACCTACGACAAACAGGTCAATTTTGTGTGTGTTGGATGCCAAAAAGCTCAGTGCGCCGAAATAAGCCCACGCCGATGTCCATGCCTGATCGGGCAGGCCAGCGCCAGTTTTGCGCGTGAGGCCCAGGGTGAAAGCGGTTTTGCCGTTCATTAAGCCCGATGAAAAGTTGACTGTGGTTTTATAAAAGGCGTTGTTTCCCGCTTCCTGTTTGATTTTGAACCCGCGTTGTTGACGGGCGATGTCGGTGACAATGTTCATGGTGCCACCCACTGAGGCTATTGCCAGATTTGAGGCGCCCAATCCGCGCTGTACCTGGATTGACGATGTGACATCGCTCAGCCCATCCCAGTTGGACCAATAGACCCAGCCGTTTTCCATATCGTTGACTGGCACACCATTGATCATGACGGCGACGTTGCGCTGGTCAAATCCCCTTACATTGATACGAGAATCGCCAGGGCCTCCACCTTGCTCGGTTGCATAAACGCCTGGCGTATCATTCAAAATCATCGGGAGGTCGCGCGAGCCGAGTTTGCGCTCCATATCGGCTTTTGGAACGTCTGAGAAGGCAACGGGTGTTTCGCGCAATTTGGCGCGGTCGGCAACGACGGTGACTTCTTTGCCTCGAAATGCTTCGGGAAGGAGTTCTATAAATAACTCGGCAGCATCCGCTTTTACAACGATGGCGTTGCGATATTCTTTGTATCCTACAAAACTTATGACGAGTGTATAGCTGCCTTCGCCGACTTTGCTAATCTCAAATTGTCCATCGAGATCAGCAGTAGTTCCTCGCCCAACACCTTCTAAATACACATTTGCGCCTGGTAGGGATTCCCCAGTTTCAGCATCGCGTACTCTGCCTTTTAATTCGGCGGCAGACAGGGTTGAATGGGCCAGGAATAATAGAGCCAAAAACATAATCAGTTGCTTCATACTGTATCTCCTCGGAAAAAAATGGGTCAGGACACATACGCTATGTGTGGCGTATTGGATGATGTTGGTGTGCTAATATATACAATCTTCTATTGATAACAAGTGCGATTTGGTAAAATCGCTTTATATGGCAATTGCTGTAGGACAAAATACTTTGCTTAAAGGCATCGGCATCCTGGCTGTTGACGAGAAAGCCGTTGATATTTTGGGTGATCACATCGCGTATGCCTTCGAGATTAGATGCGATGGCGGGGAGGCCACATATCCCTGCTTCGAGCATGACAACACCAAAACCTTCGACATCGTTCTCTTGGGGAATATTGGGCATAATAAAAAGGTCGGCTCCGCGAAAAAGCAGTTCGAGGTGTTGTTCATCGACCAGGCCGAGCAGGCGTACGCGGTGATGAAGCATTTGCCTGTCAATGGCGGATTGAATGGTTTCGGATTCAGGACCGTGGCCTCCGATCCAGTAATGAATGTGGTCGGGTAAATCTGGCATAACGCGATCGACAAACCAGGCAAAACCTTTGCGGGGCACGAGCCTGCCCAGACTACAAAGCAGAGTTGCATTGTCGGGTAGAGGCAATCCGAGTGCCGCGCACAGTGCATGGCGCATATCGGTGGTGTTTTTGTAATGATTGAATCGGTTGGGATCGATGCCATTGGGTGTGGTAAATAGTTTGTGGGGTGAGGTCCCGCGATTGAGGCATTCGATGCGCGTATGGCGGCTGACCGGGAAGATGCCGTCGAGTAAGCCGAGTACTGTATGGATGTGCTTTTGATAAAGTGCATAGGGCCAGGTCACATCGAGGCCGTGGACAACGGATAGAGCGAGTATGCCATGTGTTTTGAAGCGTTGTTTCATAAATGGCAACAGGCTGGCTGTGACCATAGAGGAAAATAACACGGCATCAATTTCCCTGTTTTCGATGAGACGCCCAATATATCGATAAGCCCGCGCAAAATAGGCGGGCATCTTAAATACGGTTGCTTGCCAGGATGTGCGCAGTATCAATTTTTGCAGGTTGATATTGGGATGTTGGCTCAGGGCATTGCTCAAGTCATAAGCCACGCGCTGCATTCCGCCGACGTTGGAGAGGGGATCGTCTTCGAGCGGAAAGCTATGAGAAATAAAAAGCAGGCGAAGTTGATCCATAAGCTGTTCTCCCGTACAGGTGTAAGATGTTGAGCAGTGAGTTACAAAACTGCGTAACATCATAGTTTTGTTGTATTACAAATCGGTTACAATTTTGTCAAATGCGTAAATTTTAACAAAATGTACATGTGTGCGACACATAAGTGTAACGGAGAAGTCCTATGATTGGGATGTAAAATAGAGTGCATTATCTCCTCATCCAAATACCTTTTTCGAGATGAGATGATGAAATTTATACAGTTTGATGTCACGCGCGCCGAGAGGCCATATGAATTGATGCGTCAGATGGCGCAGTTGATTTCTCAAATAGGCAGCCCGTTGGATATGGTGCATCACGGCGAGAATGGCTTTTTGTTTGAGCTGGGCGATGTCCGCAATTTGATCGGGGGTGTGCGTCGGATTGTGGATGATGCGGATTTATATGCACAGATGCAGGCGGGGGCACTGAAAGAGGCTCAGAGTCGTTCGTGGAAAGCGGTGATGGATGGTCTGCTCGATGTGTATCACCAGTATGCAAGCGCGTCTGAATGCTTGAAATTTCGATGCGTGAAAGACAAGTCGCGGGAGCCTGTTTTAAAGCATTAGTGGCGGGTTTAACAGGGATAGGGATACGGCCTACGTTGGTAATGCGCAGGCCGTTTTTATTTTAAAATACGCGATCTGGTACTTTCCAGTTGGCGTGCCAGACAGAGTTTTCTGGGAGCGTGACGTCGTCGGCCCATGTTGTTTGCATGGTGCGGAAGTTGGGCAGTTCGGGGCGGATAACGGTTTCCCAGATGTGTTCGACCTGGTCAAAGGTGCGTAGTTTTTGCGTGGGTTTTTCCGATTCATACGCAGCGAGTAATTCCCTAACTTTGTTGCCGAGCCACTCGATTTCGTCATTGACCATGCGCTCGCCAATTTGGCGGTTGGATTCGCGGGCATTTTTGCCCATTGCAAAGTGCGGACCGGGTTCGCTTTCGGGCGGCAAACGGGAGACATCGACACAGTCGGGTTCAATGGCCCACAGAAGCGAGGTTTCAACTTTGCCGGCGTGATCACCGCCGCTGTTGTTGTTATTGTCAAAGCCGGGTTGGTTGGCTTCAAAATCTGGCAGGCTATACAGGCGCGTACCCACATGGGGTTGGATGAGTTCACACAGGGTTTTCAGGTCTTGCCAGTTGGGACCATAATGCCCGGTGAGGAAGATGGCCGCGTGAAAGCCGAGGGTATCGGCCTGGCGGATGTGATAGCAGATGTTTTTGAAGTGTTGCCAGGGCGGCATGCAGGTTAGCCAGGATCGTTCTGGCTGGCCGACCGAGCGTTCTGACCAGAGGGCATAGCCCCCAATTTCGTGGATATGCCAGTAGTCGGGCGGGGCGACAATGCCGCCGTGTTTGTGCGCGGTGCGAACGGCAATACCGTGGGCTTTGAGGGCGTCGAGTCCCACAGCATTTTGTGGGCCGTGTGGTTCGCACAGGCCATAGGGGAAATAGACGACTGGACAGGCTTTGAATGCGGCTTCGAGTTCATCGGGGAACATGCGCTCCCAGCGTACGTCTCTCACGACGGAATACTCCTTGTGAAAAATTAGTTTATTGCAAAATGAAGCTACGATTCCAAATCGTGGTGCAGTTTTAGTTGGGCGATAAATTCTGGCGTGAGTGTGGTTCCCGAGTTTTTGAGATGGTCTATGACATCATTGCCAAGTGCTGTGTTGAGATGGTAGTGCTGTACAGATTCGTTGATTTTGATGAAGCCCAGGCGGTTCATCAGGTCCGGGTTCATTGTGCCGTTGACGATGGGCGCGTGAAGGGTGCAGTTGGTGAAGCGCGTGCCCAACGCGCTTTGCAAAATATAAAATTGCTCTGGTACTTTTTTTACGTCGGGTTGGAGACGACACTCGGTAAATACGAGTTCGCCCCGCAAATTGGGTGCGGTTATGGTGTTCAGACTACACCGTTCAAAAGTCGCACTGGCAACGCAGTTGCCCAGGTATGCGCTAATATTTTCACAGTCGGTAAATCGCATTTTGAGATAGAGGGCGAGTGCATCGGCATAGTCTATCGCGGATGCTCCACCGATCAGGATATGTACCTGTTCGTCATCGTCGGCAATTTCTTGGGTGATTTTTTCGAGTTGAATATTGTCGCAGATGAGGGTGCTATTGGCGTGGAGTTGCGAGCCATCGTAGCCGCCATTGCCGCGAAGGTCGTAGTGATGTGGATTGGGTATGCGGATGAGGCGAACGCCCTGTTTTCTACCTTCGACGGTGATGTTTCGAAATTCAATGCGATGGGGAAAGAAGAGGCGGGCATTGTTTTTGGTTTTGGAAAAGGGAACAGTGTCCATAAGCCAGCACGATGCATTCGATTCGGGTGCAGCGCTGTAATCGATGAGCAGGTCTTCGATTGTAACGGTACGTGCAAAGCCGATGGGATATTGGTAGTCGAAATCGGACGGATGATAGGAGAGGACAGAAACGCGACCATTGCCACTGGGCATCAACCGACAGCCGCGAATGCGTATGTGTCCGTCCCATTTGGCTCCATAGTCGCGTCGGAAATTGACAAATTGGTTGCCGTGGCGCGTGGTGTTTTCGATTACCAATTCACCGCCGCCTGTAAGTGCGATGCCTTTGAAGCCAATGGTGCAATTGCTGATGTAGAGGTTCCAGCAGTGAAAGTGCACATCGATGCGGTTGAGGCGGCAGTTTTCAACGCGGAAGTTTTTGTTGAGGTTGGTGCCAAAAACACCCCATGCAACCCAGCCGCCTTCTGCGGTGATGTTGCGAAAGGTGCAATTGAGCATCCGCGCACCGCCAATGCCATAGGTGCCCGCGCTGAGGACTTTGCCTTCTTCCTCGCGATTTTTTTCCCAGGGCATTGCGCGGATATTTTCCAGTGTGACGTCGTAAACACCGCTGAATGCGTAAAAGCCGCGACGGGGGTGCATGGAGATATCTCGTTTCCCCTTTTCCAGGCCCATCCATTGTTCTCGGATGATGGTGCGGCTGCGTTTTATGGAGATGCCGTGGTGGTGATACCCCCAGGATTCACCGCTTCCACTGTCTCCAGAAAAGTAAAATCCGCCGCCTTCGACGATGAGATAATGGTCGTTGCAGGGTATGGCGGTGATGTCAGTGAAGTTTTTGAATTCCCAGGCAATATCGCCAATGATGCGGCCCTCTTCTTCAACATAGAAGAGTTCTTCGCGCCCCCACCCTGCCTTTGAATAATTGCCTGCCCGGATACCTATGCGATCATCATCATCTTCGGCGATGATGAGATGGCCTGCATATTGTGCCAGTTCGGGAATGAGTTGCACGCCGGGTTTTAGTTTTTCCAATAAAGCTGTTTTGATGGTTTCGTCTCGCGTGAGTTTTTTTGGGGGGTGATCGTTGAGAATTTCAAAGCGCGGCTCCCTACGGCTGTTGTACTGTTCATCGATGTGAAAGGTGGTTTGTCCCCAGGAGACGTTGGTCTTGATGGGTATGTCATTGGTTTGTGTGATCCAATATTCTCCGCTTAAATTCACAATTGGGACTTTGTGTGCATTGGCGTATTTATGCGCCAGGGCGATTTGAACGCCGTCGTCGTTTTTACCGTCGCCAATCGCGCCAAACATTTTGTAATTTACGGCTTTGTTTTCGTGCAAGATGGCAACTGTGCCATTGTCCAATGCTATGATGTCCGCATCGTTTGGCTGGATATTTACATCTGTTTTTTTGATGAGATACAGGGCTGCGCCGCCATCGCCGGGGGCGTAAAATCCAGCGGTTTCTGCCCATTCACTTTCGCGGATTTCGGGCGAGGATTTCATAGCTTGAACGGTGGCGTAGCGCGTTATGGTTGCACTATTTGTTGTGTTCACGGTGGTCTCCTGAGACAATGCGTGCTGTGTAAGCACAATGCCACTGATACCAATGCCAGCGATTGCTTTGCGTCTGGATAATTTATGTGGTTGTTTGGACATGATTGTTTCCTAAATGCCAATTTATTGCACTTTTCCACGGCCGGCAACTTTCCATCTGTGTTCTATATTGCCATTTCGCACGGCATAGGCTTCGTCGTGGAGGTTGGTGGTCATGCCCTGGTGCAGGGGGATGACAGAGAGGTGGTCGCCTACGGTGAAGGTGTGATTGCATTCCGAGACATCGACGTGACCGTGTTCGACAGACATGCCGTAGATTTTGGCATTGGGGTGTTCAACGATGTGTCCATAAGGCGTGGGGGCATAACTGGTGAATGTTTTTTGGCCGCCATCGATGATGACACGGTCGGGTGTGGGTGTGCTGACGATGGTGACAATCATGCGTTCGGCACAGGTGGTGGGGTTGGGCGGGTTGTTTTCGCGGTTGATGCGGCGCAGGCCCTCAAAGACATAGGATCCAATGCGGGTTTCGGTGCAGCCTATGGTTTTGGAAACTTCGGCAGTGCCCGTACCACCTCCGCTGATGGTGTTGAGCGCGATGCCCGCGCTTTGGAGCAGGTCGCGCGTTTGGTCAATGAAGGCTTTGGCGCGTTCGTGACTGGGATAGGTCATGATGCCCTGGAACTGAAGACCGGGCATGGTTGTAATTTTTCGCGCCAGTTCAAGCGCGGCTTCGGGCGATTGTACGCCGCAGCGATTGCCTCCGGTGTCGCATTCGATGAGGATGTTGATGGTGTTTTCTGTTGCCCCATCGGATAGACCACGCGCGGTGATTTCCGAATCGACGGCAACGGTCATGGTTGCGCTTTTGCACAGTTCTGCGAGGCGTTTGACTTTGATGGGTCCGACGATATTATAGGGAATGAGGATGTCGGGAATGCCCGCTTCAACCATGGCTTCGGCTTCGCCCACTTTTTGGCAGACAATGCCGATGGCTCCCGCAGCGAGTTGCATTTTGGCGATTTCGGGGATTTTGTGCGTTTTGGTGTGTACGCGCAGTGGAATGTCGAATTTGTCGCACGCCTCTTGTGTTTCCCGAATATTTTTTTCGAGGATATCGAGGTCGATGGTGAGCGCGGGTGTATCGAGGTCGCGTATGGTCATGGCAATATCTGTTATTAAAAGGTAAAAGACGGTGTTGTGCAGGAATAGGCAATGTACGTTGGTCTGAGCAGAGCGTCAAGCGGTTGTCGCTATGTTTAGTCTCGTCGGACGATCTGCGTTGACAATGTGCAGGTGGTTTTGTTATTTGAGAGGCGAAGGCTGGGAAGGCGGGCTGACCGCTAATTTAACTGAGGAGGCAAAATGGCAGATAAATTGAAGGTGGGTATTGTCGGAGTGGGAGGTATTGCGCGGACGCATATTCCGGGGTGGCAGGCTTCGGAACATGCCGAATTGGTGGCAGGAAGCGATATTAGTGAAGATGTGTTGAATACATGGGGTGAACAATACGGTGTGAAAAAACTGTATGTGAATCCTGAAGATTTGTTTGCCGATCCTGAGATCGATATTGTGGATGTGTGTACACCAAATAATTATCACGCGCCTTTATCTATCGGTGCCCTGGATGCGGGTAAACATGTGATTTGCGAAAAACCATTGGCACCCAGCCCCCAATTGGTGAAAGATATGATTGCTGCACGCGACTCGTCGGGCAAGTTGTTGATGTGCGCGCAGTCGTCGCGGTTTTCAGGGTCATCTCTGGCGATGAAGAAGGAATTGGATACCGGGGTTTTGGGAAATGTGTATCACGCGCGATGCTGGATGTTGCGGCGGTCGGGGGTGCCCGCGCGACCGGGTTTTATTATGAAAAAGCACAGTGGTGGCGGGCCGTGTATTGATATTGGTGTTCACGTTTTGGATTTGACCCTGTGGTTGATGGGCAATCCCAATCCCATCGCTGTAACAGGTGTGGCGAAGGCGGAGTTGGCACATCAGGAGGGTGCTTTCAGTACGATGGGGCGCAGTGGTGGTGCGATTCCCAAAGAATTTGATGTGGAGGATTTTGCAGCGGCTTTTGTGCGGTTTGAAAATGGGGCTTCGCTTATTCTGGAGACGAGCTGGATGTTACACCAAGGTCCCCCGTCAGAACGGCAGATATGGCTTTACGGCACGAAGGGTGGGGCACACTTGCCCAGTTGTGAGATTTATTATTCGGATTCCAAAACGCAGCAACATCACAAATACGCATTGCAAGATACGGGCGATATCGCCAGAGCGCACGCGCTGGAATGCATGACGTTTGCCGAGGCGATTGCAGAGGGTAAGCCGTCGCCAGTGCCGGCTGAACAGTCACTACAGGTGATGGCGATTTTAGATGGGATTTATCGCAGTGAGGAGGAAAGGTGTGAAGTGGATATAGCGGGAGATGCAACCGTTGATTAATAAACTTTGTCGTCTTTGTTTTTCTTTTTAAGGGTATTTTTCCAGCGGCGTTCGGGGGATTGGGGAGCGCGATCGATGAGTTTGTTGGGTTTGCCCATTTGTTTTACCAGATCAAAGGCATCGTAGAGTTCACCCACTGCGGTCATTGCGCGGTAGCTCAGGGTGTCGCCTGAGACAGTGATGACCTGATAAAGCTGTGTGTTTTCTGCACCGCGCGTCATCCAGCGGTCTTTTCTGAGTTTGTATTGTTTGGGTCCGCTGACCGATACGACGTACACTGTACCTTTGGTTGAGTCGCGCACGGTTACGCCGTTGCCGATGTTATTCCCTCTGGCATACGTGTGGTCGTGACCCTGGAGCACCATATCGACGGCGTATTTGTCAAAGATGGGTTTCCAAGCTTCGCGCAGGTCTTTGTTGTCGCGGCCATCGGAAGCGGAATAGACGGGATGATGGAATGTGACAAAGGTCCATCTATTGGGATTGTTTTTGAGCACTTGTTCCAACCAGGGGACCTGTTCTTCACGACCTTCATTGGAATTGAGCGAGATGATGCGCGCGCCTTGATAGTCTGTGTAATAGGTGGTTTCCTCAAAGCCCTCTGGACCATTTTCGGGCAGAGTGAAATGCGGACGCCATAGAACAGAAAGGTGGCGTTTGTCCCCATTTTTATAGTATTCGTGATTCCCCGGCGTAGAAATGCTGGGGATTTTTGCATGGATCCAGTCACCAGATTCAAACCATTCCTGCCATTCGCTGTCTCTGTTGGCACGATTTATGAGGTCGCCTGCGTGGATGATAAAGTCGGCATGGGGCGCGTCGAGCACAGCGGTTCGGATGGTACGCGCCCAAAGGGCGAGCAGGTTGTTTTGTGCATCGCCAAAATAGATGAAGGTGAATTCATCTGGTTCGGCAGAGGCTGTGCGAAATTGATACCAGGAACTCCAGATTTTGTCGCTGCCCACGCGATAGGCATAGAGGGTGTTGGGTTTGAGACCCTTGAAGGTGACCGAATGGAAATGGGCGGTATTTCCATTGTGTTCCCATTTTTCTGTGCGCGCGTTTTTGATCCAGGCCCATGTGGTAAAATTGGCCGAGGCATCGGCTTTTGCGATCTGGCCCTCGGCTTGTGTGATGCTCGTGTCGGTGCGCCATGTGATCGATGCCGTGGTGGTGGGGTCTCCCGACCAGTTGAGTACAATGCGGTCGGGAATTTTTGAGGGAATGGAATCTACGGCAGCGCGGTAATGCTCATTTGCATAAGCCGGGGCTGTGAATAGGAGCAGAAGGATGAGACAGATCGGGCGCATGGTGGTCTCCGTGTGAGGATGTGGAATTGATGTTTTGCTTACAAATATATACAATGCGTTGCAAATTCAAAAAGGCGAAACGCGACTTTATTTAATCTATTTCAAGGGAGATTTCATTATTGAGTTGTTCGCGTTCGGAGCGCGAATCGGTTGTGGCGTAGTGGAGTATGAGTGCTTTGCGCCATGTGTTTGTGTGATTTATTTCGCTGTGGTGCAGGGTGCAGCCGTGGTGAAAAATGACAGATCCTGCAGGTACGGGACAGGCGACTGATTTGGGGAGATCAATATTTCTCGTATCGGGGATGTGATGCACGGGGCGGTCTGGATCATGGGTGATGTCGAAGATGCCGTGTCTGTGTGAACTGGGCACATAACGCATACAACCATTGGTATCTGTGGCCTCGTCTAAGGCAATCCAGGCTGTGACGAGGCCGTTGATGGGTTGTACGCGAAAATAGCTCTGGTCCTGATGCGGTGGTTTTGCCTGGCCGCCCGGTGGTTTGAGCAGCATCTGGTCGCGAAAAACGCGAATGCGCGGTCCGATTAAGCCGCGGACGAGTGCGAGTAATTTGGGATTTTTGGCAATGGGACGATAGGCGGGGTCAAAGCGCACGACAAATGCGAGAACGCGCACACTGTAGTTTCGCGCTTCTGGATTTGATTTGTCTGTTACGGTATTGCCTTCAAGGCCAATTGAGACGCCCTCGGGTGCGCGGTCTGGATCGGCTACAATCTCGTCGGTGCGCTGAATAACGTCGGCGAGTTCTTCTTTTTGAAAGAGGTTTTTTACGACGAGATAGCCGTGGGTGTCGTAAAATGTTTTCATACTGGGTTCAAACACAGCACTCTCCTTTGACGCGGAAAATACGGTTTTGAACACAGTATGTCAAGCGCGTGAGTTGAGGGGAGGCTTGCACCTCTTACCTCTTTACTCATACCGCAATGCTTCCACCGGATTTGCTCGCGCAGCTTTGATAGCCTGATAACTGACGGTCAGAATCGCTATGAGCAAGGCGATGAGGCCGCTCAGGATAAATGTGCCGATGCCCAGGTCGATGCGATAAGCGAAGCCCTGGAGCCATTGGTTCATCGCGTAGTATGCGATAGGCCAGGCGATGATATTGGCGATGATGACGAGTTTGAGAAAGTCTTTGGAGAGCAGGTATATAATACCTGATACAGAGGCGCCGAGGATTTTGCGAATGCCGATTTCTTTGGTGCGCTGTTGGGTGGTAAATGCAGCCAGACCAAAGAGACCGAGGCAGGCGATGAGGATGGCGAGGCCGGAAAAAATTTGGAAGACGTGGGACATTTGTTGCTCTCGGTTGTAGAGTCTGGCGTAATCCTGATCTAAGAATGTGTAGCTGAACGGCTGATTTGGTGCGAGTTTTTTCCAGGTTTCTTCAACCGCAGCAATAGCTTCTGCAACATTGTCGGGATGGAGGCGAATGGCAAGGTACATTGGAAGTCGGTATAGATAGGGCAATACGAGCGGCTCAATTTCCTGTTTGAGTGAGCCGATGTGGAAATCGGATACTACGCCGATAATCGAGCCTTCGGTTCCGCTACCTCTTTTGAGCTTTTTGCCGAGTGCAGTTTGCCATCCCAGTGCTTTGACGGCGGATTGGTTGACGAGAAATGCAGAGACATCTGTTGCATGTTCTGTGGGAGAAAAGTTGCGGCCTTCTAAAATTTCTATATTCAGTGCTTCGACGTATTTTTCATCTACCAATGTGTATGTGAGGGATGTTTTTTCATAATTTGCCGGTTGTTCGGGTACGAAGAGCATGGAATCAAAATCATGCCCCGGCGCGCCCGTATTGAGTGAGGCTATAGCTACCTGTGGCAGCGTTTCGAATTGGTCTCTGAATGTCATGGCTTGTCTGGGAGAGGCAGAGGCGAGGGTACGCGGTATCCCCCGGATTATAAGAACGTGTTCTTTGTCAAATCCGAGGTGTTTGTTTTGCGCGAAATGAAGCTGGTCGCGAACGACGAGTGTGCCGACCAATAGACTGATGGAAATGCAAAACTGTGCGATGACCAATCCGTTGCGAAGATAGGCTTTGCCCGATGATATATATCCTTTGAGTGCTGTAACGGGCCAGAATGAGGAGAGGTAAAGTGCTGGGTACATGCCAGATAAGAGGCCGACGACGATGATGAGAGCAAATAATCCAATGAGCACATGGGGCGCGATCAGGCTGCCCATTGTGAGATGTTTGTTGGCAAGGCTGTTGAGGAGTGGCAGCCCCAATTCGCACAATCCAATTGCCAGAATACTTGAGAAGGCGACGCAGATGGTGGATTCGGAGAAGAATTGGCGAATGAGTTGTGAGCGGTGAGAGCCGAGGACTTTTCGAACGCCGACTTCGCGGGCGCGGGTTGATGAACGCGCTGTGGAGAGGTTGACGAAGTTAATGCAGGCGAGTAGCAGGACAAAAATTGCGATGAATGAAAAGATATAGACATACATGATGTTGCTATTTGCTGTGATTTCATATCTGAGATTCGAATGTAGATGGATGTCTGTGAGGGGTTGAATGAGGTAGTTGGTGTGGTAGCCGGGCATGGGAGGCATTTTGCTCAAGATGTGTTCGCGAACATAAGTGGTAAATTTGGTTTGCAATTCAGAGGCAGATGCCCCGTCTTTTAACACGAGGTACGTATAAACAGTGGCTGATCCCCAGGCTGATTTTCTGCGCTCGATAATGGGGAGTGTTTTGAGGGGCGCGAGAAAGTCGAAGTGAAAGTGGGACTGGGGTGGGAATGCTTTGACCACGCCCGTGACCTGCAGCGACTTGCCATCGTTGAGTTCAAGGGTTTGTCCCATTGGATCGCGATCGGGAAAATAACGCTGTGCGCTCTGTTTGGTGAGGATGACTGCGTTGGGGGCATTGAGTGCTGTTGTGGGATCTCCCGCGATGAAGGGGACGGTAAAGACATCGAAAAAGCTACTTTCCGTGTAGTAGAAATTTTTCTCAATGACGTAATTTGATTCTCGACGGATAGTTTGACTTTCTCGTCTCAATCGCGTGCTGTAGGTTACCTCTGGAAATCGTTCTTTCAGTGTTTCAGATATGGGAACTTCAACATAGGGAATGGTCCATTCATTATCGCCGTATCGGCCGTTCCACAAAACGCGATAGATCCGGTCGGCATTTTTGTGAAATTGATCGTAGCTCAGTTCGTCCTGTACAAAGAGCATGATCAACATGCAGCACGCAATACCAACGGCGAGTCCAGAGATGTTGACAAAAGAATAGATTTTGTGGCGCAAGAGTGTGCGGATGGCGACGGTGATGTGGTTTTTGAACATGGTTTCTCCTAAAAAAAATAAAATAGGCTATCAAGTGTTACTTTTTATTGAAGCAATAACCGTGCCAAAAATTATTTGTGTATATTTTTCAATAGTTTAAGAGAAAACAGGAAATTTACATCCCACACAAGTGTCCGATAATGATACAGTAGTGTCCGTTTTCGGACAGTTTGGACACAAAAAATCTATGTCTTGACATTATACTATTTTGAAGTAAATTCCAAAATAGTATAACTAATTTGGAGGAAAGTTCAAAATGGTACACTATTCTCGACGTTTAAGAATCGACTTGCCCAGCCGACAATCGGCTTTTTTGTGGGGACCGCGGAAAACGGGTAAATCCACCTATCTCAAACAGGTGTTTCCCAACAGCCTGGTCTATGATTTTCTAAAGACGGATTTGATGCTGGATTTCAACCGGCGGCCAGCGATGTTGCGCGAGCAAATTCTCGCGCAGTCTGAAGCATTATTGGCACATCCGATTATCCTGGATGAGGTTCAGCGCGTGCCGCTTTTATTAGATGAGGTGCATTGGCTGATTGAAAATAAGGGACTGCGTTTTATTTTATGTGGTTCCAGTGCGCGAAAGCTCAAGCGGGGACGGGCCAATTTGCTCGGTGGACGCGCCTGGCGATATGAAATGTTTCCATTGGTGACAGATGAGTTGCATGACGGCGATATGGATCTCTTGAGGATTTTGAATCGCGGCCTGATTCCCGATCATTTTGCCAGCACGCAATATCGTCGTTCTCTGAATGCTTATGTGCAAGATTACTTAAAGGAAGAGGTTTTTGACGAGGGATTGACGCGCAATATTCCGGCATTTTCCAGATTTTTTGATGCGATGGGATACTCCCACGGCGAGTTGACTAATTTTTCTAATATTGCCCGAGAGTGTGGTGTGAGTTCCAAGACTGTGAAAGAGTATTATCAAATTCTCGTAGATACGCTTTTGGGCAAAATGGTTGAACCTTTTAAGAGACGGCAAAGCAGGCAGGTTATTTCCAGAGCCTCTAAGTTCTATTTATTTGATGTGGGTGTGGCCGGTGTACTTGCAAAACGGCATATAGAGGATGATCGAGGCATGATTTTTGGCAAAGCGTTTGAGAATTTTATTTTTTCCGAATTAACGGCACACGCTTCTTATAGTGAGTTGTGTTACGATGTTCATTTTTGGCGCACGAAGTTGGGGGTGGAGGTCGATTTTGTATTGGGCAATGGTGAGGTGGCAATTGAGGCAAAAGGTACAAGTCGGGTAGATAACAAGGTTCTTCGACCTATGCATGCATTTATCGATGAATTCGCACCCAGGAAAGCTATAGTTGTTTGTAATGAAACGACAGAACGCGTTGTTGGCCCAATTCGCATTGTGCCCTGGAAAGTGTTTCTACAGTCTCTATGGGCAGGTGATGTGATTTCATGAAAGGCGCAGGCTGCCCAGTTGAAACCGGCGGGGATCGCCGAGGCGTTTTTCCAGGGCTTCGGGCGTCCGGTTGGTATGGGTGATTGCCCAGTCGATTTCGCTGGCGAGTGGGCTGTCGAAGATGCCGGGGTCGTCCGCGCCGATGACGAGATTGACGTTTGATTTGAGGAATGTATGGATGGGGTGATGAGCAGGATCGGGCACGCCGCCGATGCGGAGATTGGAGGTGGGGCACGTTTCGATGACTGTGCCGAGTTGTGTGAGGTGGTTGAGAGCAAATTGCTGGCGGTTGCGGATTTCTTCGAGGCGTTGGGGATTATAAGCACGCTCGACTATTTCGTCGGGCGCTCGATTTTTGAGGGTTTGTCGTTCGGTTTGGAGTGCGCTGGCGTTCACTTTGATATCGAAAGCCGAAAGCTCTGAGGTGTGCATGAGATCATAGGCGATCTGATCGAGGCGTTCGCTGACTCGTTCTTCCGCGTGTGCATCGGGGCGGCGCGCAATCGCGACTGTCGGATCGAGGCCGAGTGCTATGGCATGGCCCAATCGCCTGGCGCCCATTTCGGCGGCTTCGTGACACCAGCGTATCGCGCTTTCGAGCGATTTGTCAAAATAACTTTCGCCCACATGGTAGGTGATTTCGAGGGCGCGTTCGGGGCGTTCCTGGTTGTCTTTGTGTACGCGTTGGAAGAGTGCGCGGTTGTTTTTTGGGGGATAGCCTTCTTCGATGTCGGCAAAGTCAATGCCGACGATGGTGGGGATGAGTTCGGGGTTTTCATCCAGGAGTTCTTGTACCCATTCGTAGTCTTGTTGCGCGGTCTGGCGGTGCAGGGTGATGATGTAACGCGCGGTTGTGTTATTTTGCGATGCGTTTGAGAGGATTTGGGCATTTGTGCGGTGAAAGTCGATGAATCCCTCCCGCGTTTCCCCACCGCCGCTGCAACGGTATTCGATAAAGGTGATACCTTCTTTGCAATGCCGGTCATGTGCTTTGAAAAACGCCTTGATCAGGAGTTCCTGTCTTTTGGACGGGTGTCTTAAAAGGCTGATGATGAGGTTGAATTTGGCTTTAAATCGGCCGAAGTCGCCCCCGTCTTTTTCTGTGTAGATGTAGTGTTCCTTAAATTTGGCGAGTCCCGTGGTTGGATTGGATAGGGCATCGCGATAGAGTGCGATGGGATCCGGGCGAATACCATAAGCTTTTTCATAGGCGTCTATAAAAAGTGTCCAGTCAATGTCTTCGTAAAAGTCTTTGCCGAGTTCTATGAGGTCTTCAGCGGTCAAGCATCCACCGGGGTGGACGTGGAGTTCGCAAGTTTTGGCTGAGTGAAGTGGGGGCATGAGTTGTTCCTTTGGATTCGCGCGGTTCGGGCCTGTTGCAGATAGAAAAAGGTAAGAGAATTTACTGAGTGAGACAATAGGGAAAGGAGTACCTATTTTCAGATTGAAAAATGTCTCAAATAAGGGCAATTCACCGCTTGACGCGGCTTATTATTTGTGATATTTTATGAAGTGAGATAATCGCGCAAACGGAGGCTTACATGACCGCACAGTTGTTGATTTTTATGGGTGCAATGGTTTACTTGTGTTGGGTATTTGTTCGGTATTGGAGACGCCGCAATCGCAAAGATGTCCCGTTTATTGAAGTGGTTGAAGACAAGCCCGTGAGTAAGCCGTATAGACAGAGACATGTGCAAAAGAAAAAAGAGTCCGATGCCGACCGCGAGTGGCGCAAGCGCGTGCAGGACGAAATTGAAGATATGACAAAATAAAGTTTTGGGCCGAAAGTCATTAGTTCACGACAAAAACCTCATCCTATTTGGATGGGGTTTTTATTGTTCTTGCTCTTGAGCGATTTGCGTGCTACGTTACCCATGAGCGAGCAAACCTTTGAATTGGGATATTGGATATGCGCGAATATTTGATTATAGATGGGCATCTCGATATGGCGTTTAACGCGCTATTTTATCGCCGAGATCTCACGCAGTCTGTATATGTGTTGCGCGAGCGCGAAGACAGCATGGTGGGGGGATTATCGGCCCATCCGGATTCGCTGGAGCAACGCCTGGGACCACAGCCCAAGCGGTTTACGCCAACTGTTTGTTTGCCCGAGATGCGCAAAGGGCGCGTGGGGATTATGCTTTCGACCATTATGTGTCGTGTGCAAAATCCACATGATAATACGCACAATGCAGTGCGTACACAGGATGTGGCTTATGCGCGGGGGCAATCCCATCTGGCGTATTATCGGGCGCTGGAACGATGTGGAGAGATTCGGTTTATCAAATCTGTGGCAGATCTCAATACTTGTGTTGCAGACTGGGAAAGCCCCTCGGACGATACACCCGTGGGGCTTATTTTGTCGATGGAAAGTGCCGATCCGATTCTGGGTCCCGATCAGGTGGGCGAATGGTATGAGGCGGGACTGCGCTCGGTGTCTTTGACGCATTTTGGTGCCAATACATATGGGCACGGCACGGGTACGGTGGGCGGATTATATCCACCGGCTTACGCACTGATGGACGCGCTGTCTGAGACGGATATTGCGCTGGATCTGACCCATGCGGCAGACCTCACCTTCTGGCATATTCTCGATTATTGGAAGGGTCCAGTGCATGCCAGCCATTGCAATTGTCGCGCATTGGTGCCGGGGCAGCGGCATTTGTCGGACGATATGATCCGCGCGATCACGGACCGGGGTGGCGTAATTGGGATGGTTTTTGCCGAGCAGATGCTGTCTCCGGCGTGGAATTGGGACGATCCGCGTACGCATTATACCACGGCAACCCGACCAATGAAGGCGGTGCTCGAACACATCGATCACATCTGCGAACTTACAGGTAGTACAGATCATGTGGCTTATGGCACGGATCTGGATGGGGGATTTGGGCTGGAGCTTTCGCCCACGGATTATCATACGATTGACGATTTGCAGCGTTTTCTAAATCTCATGCGCGATCACGGCTATGGGGAAGACGATGTGAAGGGATTTGCGCATGGGAATTTGGTGCGGTTTTTTACCTCTGCTTGGGGATGACATGTCCGATCATACCTACTTTATTGTCGATAGCCACTTAGACCTCGCCTTTTGCGCCATTCAGGTCAACCGCGATCTCACGCAGCCCGCTGCAACTGTGCGAGTACACGACTCGGAACCAACTACGCGCAGTTTTGGGTCGTGTACGACGACTTTTTCCGAGTTGCACAAGGGTCGCGTGGGGATTGTGTTTGGAACGGTGATGTCGCGTATTGATTCCAATGATCGCTGGACGCGCACGGGAATGTGGGATCAGACGCAGTGTTATGGTATCGGAAAGGGACATTACGCCTTTTATAAGGCGATAGAACGACGGGGGATTATCCGGCAGATTCATACGATTGAGGATTTGGATGAATGCGTTGCGGCGTGGGCACTGCCTTCGGCAGATACCCCCATCGGTCTGGTGCTGGCAATGGAAAGTGCCGATCCGATTCTCGATCCCGATCAGGTGTCCGAATGGCGCGATCTGGGCTTGAAAATGGTGAGTATTTCGCATTATGGCGTGAGTTCTTATTGTCACGGAACAGGGACGGAGGGGGGATTGCTGGATCGGGGCAGGCCATTGCTCGACGCGCTCAAAGCCGCGGGAATTATTGTGGATTTGACACATACGACTGATCAGGCATTCTGGGAAATTCTCGATTATTACGACGGGCCGGTGGCTGCAAGCCATCACAATTGTCGGTCATTGACGCCGGGGCAGAGGCAGTTGACAGATGATATGATCCGCGCAATTGTAGAACGCGGCGGGGTTATTGGCGCGGCTTTTGATGCGTGGATGCTCGATCCTGAGTGGAAGCGGAGCGTACCGTGTTATGAGCAGACCACAAAGGCAACGCTCGAAACAGTGGTCGATCACATCGATCATGTGTGTCAGCTTGCCGGCAATGCGAATCATTCGGGCATTGGGACAGATCTCGATGGGGGATTTGGCCAGGAACAATCGCCACGAGATTTAAATACAATTGCCGATTTGCAAAATCTGGTGCCTATTTTTGAACGGCGCGGATATTCACAGGAAGATATTCAAAAGGTGTTGTCGGGAAATTGGGTGCGGTTGTTGAAATCGGTGTGGGAAAAGTGAGAGGATACAAATATGTCAGAGCGACCAAATTTGTTGTTGATTACAACAGATCAACAGCGCGGAGATTGTCTGGGATGTGATGGGCATCCGGCGCTGGAGACGCCATATCTCGATGAATTGGCCGAGCGAGGGGCGCATTTCCCCCACGCATATACATCGGTGCCGTCGTGTACGCCTGCACGCGCGGGGATTATCACGGGGATGGATCAATGGAATCACGGGCGGTTGACAATGACGGGAGGCGATCCACTGGAATATCCGGCGACATTGCCGGGAGAACTTGCATCAGCGGGATATCACACGCAGGCTGTGGGCAAGATGCACCATGCTCCGCAGCGCAGGCTATACGGTTTTCACCACATGGTGCTGGATGAGAGTGGACGGCGAGTGGGCAATTTCATCAGCGATTATCACCTGTTTTTCGAGCAGCACAAGGAAGGTGCTTACGGGTACCGGGATCACAGTATCGATTGGAATTCCTGGATGGCGCGCCCCAGCCATTTGCCCGAGCATTTGCATCCGACGCACTGGACGGCGAGCGAGGGGATTAAATTTCTGCAGCAGCGCGATCCGACCAAACCGTTTTTTATGTGGCTTTCATTTGCGCGTCCCCATTCGCCTTATGATGCGCCCCAGGCGTATTGGGATATGTATATCGATAATGACAATATACCCAAAGCCGCTGTGGGAGACTGGGCAGGGGAGTTTGACAAAAAAATTGCAGATGTCAATGCGCCGCGTTCGCATCGTTCCGATGCGGAAACGCACAGGGGGCGGGCGGGATATTACGGCAATATTACGTTTATTGATCACCAGATTGGGCGCGTGCTGTACGAGTTGCGCCATCAGGATCCGCAGGCATACCGTAATACTTTGATTATTTTTACATCTGATCACGGCGATATGATGGGCGATCATCACCACTGGCGAAAGACTTACGCTTACGAAGGGTCTGCACGCATTCCGTTTATTGTTAAATATCCCGATACATGGCGCGATGTGGCGCGAGGGGAGAAGTATGATCACCCGGTGGAGTTGCGCGATGTGATGCCCACGTTGCTCGATGCTGCTGAGGTCGATGTACCGGCATCTGTAGATGGACGTTCTCTTCTGGATATTGCGTGCGGGGATGATGAGGGATGGCGCGAGTTTGTGCAGGGCGAGCATACGTCGTGTTATACAAGAGAACACGGGATGCAATATGTCACCGATGGGCACGAGAAGTATATCTGGTTCCATCACACGGGAGAAGAACAGTTTTTTAATCTGGATGACGATCCGTTGGAATGTTGCGAGTTGTCCGGAGATCCGGCTTATGAAGCGCGTATTGCGATGTGGCGCAGGCGATTGGCAGAGGTGAATGAAAATCGGGGCGATCCGAGGGGACAAAATGGGGAACTCGTGCCACAGGTAGATGGCGCGCTGAGCCTGTCGCCAAATTATCAGAAATGGAAAGACGCCGCACAATAATTGTGAGGATGCTATGGCCCAAAAATACTGGCTTGTAAAGTGCGAATACGATGTGTGCTCTTTTGAAGAGTTGAGCAATCGGCCCAGTGGTATTGGGTACTGGCGAGGGGTGCGCAATTATCAGGCGCGCAATTTTATCCGCGACGAAATGCAAAAAGGCGATCAGGCGCTTTTCTATCAGTCGAATTGTAAAAATCCCGGTATTGCCGGTATTGCCAATATTGTGCGTGCGGGATATCCCGATCCATCACAATTCGATGCGCAGCACGAGTACTACGACGAGAAGTCCTCCAAAGAAGATCCGCGCTGGTTTTCTTTTGATGTGCAATGGTCAAAAGCATTTGAGCCTTATGTTAGCTTGCAAGATCTCAAGAATAATCCCATGCTCAAAGATATGAAGGTGGTTCAGCGCGGACAGCGGTTGTCAATTCAGCCGGTGACAAAGGAGGAGTTCGAGATTGTGTGTGAGATGGGAGGACATTTGGCGAGATGAGGCAGCCAAACTATTAAAAAATAAATAACACTTGACAAAAAAATCACTATTATCAAATATTTTTTTTATAAAGAGTTTTTATTTATAACTTAAGCAGGTGTTTCGCTAACTGATCTCGAAAATTTGTGAGGTGCTGAATTGCAGATACCTTCTTCATATCAACCCGGGTATAAAGAGGCCCTTCTGACCGATCCCGACCTCGCCAAAACGTACATCCAGCACATACTCATCGGCGATCCCGATGCCGATGCCTTGATCAATGGATTAGCCGGTATTGACGAGAAGCAACAGGCCGAATTCATCAGGGCTGGGATGGACCTGGATGAGGAGGTGCTGCGTGATGCGCCGCAGGTGGTGCAGGAGTTTTTCGAGAAGATCGGGACGCCACCCGCGTGGTTCGATCCACAGTCCGTATATCCCGGATGCAGAGGCTTCCACGCCTACTCAGATCTGTTTCTCACCGCGTTCGTAGCCGATATTATCATACGGGGTTTCACGACGCTAATCAGCCAATCGTTCTTTATTACGGGAAGGCTGACCGATTGGGGTGTGCGGCGGCTGAGGCAGAATATTCGGCATCTCCTGGAAATTATGTTGCCGGGTGGTCTGGAGCGACATGGCGAAGGTTGGAAACTGTCCGTTCGCCTCAGACTGGTGCATGCACAGGTCAGGCGACATCTTATCGCTTCTGAAGATTGGGACCATGAAGCCCACGGAATGCCGATTAGCGCTGCCCACGTCGCGCTTGCATCCTGTAATTTCTCCGGAATGATGCTGCATTCAGCCGCGAGGATCGGCGCGCGTCTGACCGATGAAGAGCGCGACAGTTTCATGAAAATCTGGCGCTATACGGCTCACCTGATGGGTGTGCCCGAGGCACTCCTGTTTAGCAATGAGACCGAAGCCAGGGAAATATTTCGCGTGGGTTATATCTGCGAACCGCCCCCCGGTTTGGAAGCTATTGCTATGGCAAACTCGGTGATTGCCTCGGCTCCCCTGGTGATCGGTCTTGAAGATAGGGACGAGCGAGATGAACTGTCTAATTATGGGTATCGCCTTTCCCGATCTTTACTTGGAGACGAACTCGCCGACCAACTCATGTTCCCAAATGATCGAACAGCGGGGGCCGGGACGCTGGCATATTTGCGGCTGAGGTGCAGAATTCAGGAGATCATCGACGCCTTTCGATGGGGAAAGATCCCGAGACAGCGTGGTAGGAATTTCATGACCCTGCTCGATATATCTATGCTCGATGAAGATCTGATCAGTTACCGCTTGCCCAACCGCCTGCACGCAGATGCTGCGAGTAGGTGGTAAGTGCGATTGTGGGAAGCGAGATAGTCAGTTAGATTATCTACTTTTGGCAGTGTCGATAATGGTGAGCATTCAACGCCCTGTGCTTATCGTCATATCTGGCCGTTGATGGTCGAAGGAGTGAATCTTTTGTAATGGAAACCAAAAAAGTCATCATAATTGGTGGAGGAGCGGCAGGACTGAGTGCCGCCTACACCCTCAAGAAGCGCGGCATTACGCCCATTTTGCTCGAGGCCAATGACCGCGTGGGCGGAAGACTGGGCGGTGATAGGGTGGATGGTTTTTGCCTGGATGAAGGCGCAGACTTTTTTTGCGCCTCATACGATGTTGCCTTTCGCCTGTGTGAGGAATTGGAACTGCCTCTGATTCGTTCGGAAATGAACCTTGGTTGGTATAGAAACGGCCGGTGGGTTCGAACCACACCGATCCAATCTGTTGGCGACCTTATCAGGAACCTCTCGCCGTTCTGGACACTGGGATTCCTATCGCCCCGGACAGCCTATCCGATCCTGAAGTTAGTCAGAGAAATCGAACAACAATCGGATTACCTGAATTTCTCCAGTGAATGTCGGATCGTCGATATCGACGGAGAGGAGAACTTTGGCGACTATCTGGATCGAATCGGCCTCCCCGATTATCTAAAGGTAACGCTACGGGGATTTTTGGAGATGACGATGGGCCACATCGAATACGCTGGTGCGGCGTACATGCGGACGTATCTGGCGGAAATGTTGTTAAAGGTGGATCAGATTTATGTACCAGAGCAGGGAGCCAGTGCTCTGACCCACGCACTGGTTGAGGCATGTGGAGATATCATTCGCGTTTCGAAGCCTGTCAGGCGCGTGGTCATTCGAGATGGCACTGTGACAAGCGTGATCACCGACGACGGTCCCATAGAGGCGGACGCGGTCATTTGCGCCCTCCCCGCCACAAAGGTGGCGGACGTCATTCCCGATCTGCCGCCTGAGATTCGCCACACACTCGGCAAGATCACTTACTCAACTGGGGTTCGCGTCGTGATCGGCCTTGACCACCCCCCGCTCCCCCCCGGTTGGCACGGCGCGTTGTATCCCGAAGACGAAACGCCACTTCTGTTGGATCGATCCATAAACTTGCCCGCTATCACGCCGCCGGGCAAGAGTACGCTTGATCTGCTCGTCGGTAGGGATCGCGCACAAGAGTTGTTGCCACTGGACGACGAGGAGATAAAATGCCAGATGCTTGGCGACGTGCGCCGCAACCCACCTCCTGACTCCGTCCTCCCCAACGATGACGAGGGGCTGTTTACGCGCGTGTACCGCTGGAAAGAAGCCGTATGCATGATGGCACCTGGTATGTTCAAAGGGCTGGCGGAGATGCGCCGTCAACTCGACCGAGATGTAAAGAATCTCTTCCTGGCGGGTGACTACATGCGGGTGCCCTCGGTGAACGGTGCTCTGGCCAGCGGCGTAGGTGCGGCGGATGAGGTTGCGGAGTTGCTGGTGTCCCGTATAAATGGAGCCGACGGATGACACTATTGGACCGCTATATCAATTTCATTCTTCGCTATCAGTGGCTGGTTGTCTTGCTCGCAACGCTGTCCATGCTTGCCGCAGCGGTGGGCATGCCCGGCATTACTGTTTCCAGCAGCTATCGCGTGTTGTTCGGCGAGGACAATCCCCACCTCCTTGTATTCGACAAATTGCAGGATACTTATTCCGCATCAAGGTCGGCATTGATAGCGATTTCTGCGCGAGAGGGAACGGTGTTCACCCGTGAGGCCCTCGCTGCGATTGAAGAACTGACTGAGGCCGCGTGGCAAACGCCGCACTCGATACGGGTCAATTCACTGACCAATTATTTCCACAGTGAAGCTATTGAGGACTACCTGACTATCGCACCGCTGGTAGAGGACGCAGCGTCTTTCAGCGATGCTGAACTCGATCGGATTCGGACCATTGCCCTGAATCAGCCCGAACTCGTTGGGCAACTGATTGCCGAAGATGGGCGCACGGTCGGTGTGGTCATCAGCTTCGCTCTGTCCGAGCCGGAGGAACCCGCCTGGGCAGAGATTTCGAACTATCTCGAAGACCTGCTCAACGAGGCCCGCGCCGCCCATCCGGACCTTGCCTATTTCCTGACCGGCAATGTGATCATGAACCAGGCTTTTACCGACGCAGTGCAGGATGATGGCGAAAAACTCGTCCCAATTGTGTTTCTTGTTATCCTGGTCATCGCGGCTCTTCTGATGCGCTCGATATACACCACCCTTTCCATCGCCGTCATTCTCCTATTCATCGTTCTGAGTACCATGGGGGTTGCTGGTTGGTTAGGCATAATGCTCACGCCGGTCAGTGCAAGTGTACCGATCATCATTATGACGGTTGGGGTTGCCCAGGCAATCCACATCGTAACCCTCGCACTGTCTGGCATGCGCCGAGGGGTGGAAAAGAATGCGGCACTTGCGGACTCCCTGCGCGACAATCTGTATCCGGTGTTTTTGACATCCGCCACAACCTCGGTCGGATTCCTCAGTCTGAACACATCGAGTTCTCCACCGTTTCACGTTCTCGGAAATCTGGTCGCGCTTGGGGTGCTGTTCACGTTCATCTATTCCGTGACATTTCTCCCGGCGATGTTTTCGATTCTGCCCATACGCGTGAAGCCCCTTCAAGAGGGGGAAATTTCCTTCTTCGACTGCCTCGGCGCGCGCGTCGTCGCGCACCACAAGCTGCTTCTTTGGTCCAGTATTCTCGTAGTCGTAGTGTTGGCGACCGGCGTTCTCCGCAACGAGTTAAGCGATAACTGGCTCCACCATTTCGATGACCGCTACACCTTTCGCACCGATACGGATTTTATTATCGAGAATCTGACGGGGTTGGACCGGCTTGAATACTCGTTGAGTTCCGGGCGCGAGGGCGGCATTACCAACCCCGAATACCTGCACACAGTCGATTCGTTTGCCGAATGGTACCGCGCGCAGCCCGAAGTACATCATGTTCAGGCGTTTCCGGACATTATGAAGCGTTTGAATGAGAACATGCACGGAGATGATCCGGCGTTCTATCGCATACCAGACGATCCCGAACTCGCTGCACAGTTCCTGCTTCTTTACGAGTTTTCATTGCCCTTTGGTACTGATCTCAATGATCGTATGGATGTCGCCAAATCTGCGACTCGAATGACTGTGGTACTCAAAAACACGTCCACGAGGGACCATCTCGATATTGATGCACGCGCCCGAAATTGGTTGCAGGCCAATGCGTCCAAAATAGCAGGCCCAGCTTCGGGTTTCACCATGATCTCCGCTCATCTATCGAATCAGAACGTCAATAGCATGCTGGTGGGTACGATTCTCGCCACGGGGCTTATTTCGCTAATCCTGATTCTGGTTTTCAGAAATGTCTATATCGGCCTGATCTGTCTGGTGCCGAATTTTGTTCCCGCAATTTTGGCTTTCGGTCTTTGGGGACATATCGTTGGTCATGTCGGGCTTGGTGCGTCTGTGGTAACGGCGATCGCCATTGGCATCATCGTGGACGATACGATTCATTTTCTCAGCAAGTATCTGAAAGCCCGCCGGCAAAGGCTATCGTCGTCCGATGCTGTACGTGCCACGTTTCGCGTCGTGGGGCCAGCGTTGTGGGCTACTACCGCCATTCTGACAGCCGGTTTCTTAGTGTTCGCCTCGTCCGGATACGAGCCTAACTGGGTACTCGGCCTTCTGGTTGCGATCACAATTTTTTCTGCTTTCGTCGCCGATCTCGTGCTTCTTCCCACTCTGTTGATGGCTATTGATCGAAAGTCTCCATAATTTCTCTGTTCCCAAAAAATTGATGGGAGGAAATCATGATCCACGTGTATCCCGCTCGGTCAGTGCTCTTGTTTTTCGCGCTTTGTCCGATCTTGTTGGCGTGTCTGCCTGTGTGTGCAGACGCCGCGACCCCCGAGGAAACCGGGTTGAAAATTGCTCAGGATTCCCAGGATCGCGAGAAGGGTTTTGGCAATTTTACGGCTCAGCAAACCATGGTGTTGCGC